>JAGZJH010000035.1 GCA_018365815.1 Erysipelotrichaceae bacterium | reverse complement strand
CAAAAGTATCAACGAATTCTAACAATTCTTCTCTAGATGAAACAGCTTTGATGACTTTATCTTTTTTCATATTTTTAAATTCGATTGAACGTGCACGTGCAAAAGCGGTCATGCCTTCTAAAAATAAATCAAAATAAATTTTCATTACATCTTCGACTTTTTCACTTCTTTTTTCATCACTTGTTTTTAAATCTTCGTTATATATGAAATATAAGGTACGAAGCATTTCATTATAATCAATCACAAAATTACCTGTTTTATGATCCCATTTTTCGTATTCTTCATCAATTTCAACATTGAATTCCATATTATCTAATTTTTCTTGAGCACGTCGATATATTTCATCTTTATCTAAACGTTTGATTTCTGATTCTTCAATCGGTGAAGTCATATCACTTGTATTAAAATCTCGAACGATATTTCCATCTTGTATTTCTAAAACACGATCAGCATATTTCGCTAAATTTAAATCGTGTGTAATCATTACAATGGTTTGATTATATTTTCTTGAAGCCAATACTAAAAATTCCATAATTTCTTTTGCTAATTTACTATTTAAATTTCCTGTTGGCTCATCAGCTAAGATAATACTTGGTTTATGGATTAATGCTCTAGCGATTGCAACACGTTGTTGTTCTCCTCCAGACATTTTACTTGGATAAAAATCTAAACGATCTTTAATTCCTAATAATTCCACAAGCTCGTTAAAATATTGACGGTCTACTTTTTTTTCATCAAGCATTAATGGTAATTCAATATTTTCGCTTGCTGTTAAAACGGGGACTAAATTAAAAAATTGATATATAATTCCAACTTCACGGCGTCTAAATACCCCTAATCCCTCTTGATCCAATTTAGTTACATCTTTTCCATTAATATAAATCTCACCCGTTGATGCTTGATCTACACCTGCCATTAAATGCATCAGTGTGGATTTTCCGGAACCGGAAGTTCCGATAATACATACAAATTCGCCTCTTTCAATAGAAAAAGAGACTGGCTTTAATGCCTCTACTTTAATATTGCCAGTACCGTATGTTTTACTAGCATTTACAACATTTATTACTGCCATATTTCCCTCCTATTTAAATACGTATATATTGTAACCCTTTTCAAAAAGAATATCAATTCTCATTGTAAAAAAAGAAATCCAAAATTATTGCTTTGGATTTGCTTTTTCACTATTTATTTTATCTTCATTGCGTTTACGTTTATATTCAATAATAAACATGAGTTCCTTTAAATCTTCATCAGGAAGTTCTGATAATAAACGAGCAATATTTGCAATGTTATAATAGTCGTATTTTTTACCACTAATAATTTCTTCAACGCTACGTCCATAAAGATTAGATAAAATCTTTAATTCACCGACTGTAATATCACGTTTACCATTTTCAATATCAGAAATTGCTGAATGGGGAACGTTTAAATACGAAGCTACTTCTTTTTGAGTTAAATGTTTAAAATTACGATATACTTTTAATCGTTTTGCTAATGCCATATCTATTGCCATACTCTCACCTCATTTACTATTTTAACACAAGATGTATCCCATTTCAATTTAGAAATAATATAAATTTAATTTTTTTCAACTTATAAAACAAACTTTATATCTATTAAAGTGTGAAAAATAGTAAATCTATTGTTTGAATTTTATAAATTTTTTAGAGAAAATAGAATACCTTCTATTTTTTGAAATAACCTAAAGTATAACGATAATCCACTTTGATTCGACTTTGATGATAGCCACTTAAATTTAAAATATAATCATTAATGATACTCATTACCTCATCATCTTTTTCATCAGTGAATTTTAAAACAATGAAGTCAACATTTAAATCATTGAAACGATCGATAAATAATGGTTGTGAGTTGTATAAATGCATTTTACATGATGTATCCATAATAATTGGAAAAACTTCTTTTTTACGATCGACTAAAGAATATTGTGCTTTTTTGCATAAATTGCACCCTACTTTTTTCTCTTTAAAATAGTGCTCAGAAATTGGGCAATATTTAGCAATCATCATTTCTGCTTTACCATAAGCCACTATTCCAATTCTTTTTTGCGTATGTAAATGATTAATTTGATTTTCAGTCATTTCAAGTGACAATATAACATCAGAAAAATCAAAAACTTCATGATTTAAACTATAACAATTAGTAATATTTAAACTCGTATCAAGAATTGTTTTTTTATCTTTAAAATAATGAAGTGCCCCAAAATCACCGATGATTATAGAATTAATTATTGGATAGATTTCATGATTTTTAATTTCATCTAGTTCTTTATCACTAATAATACGTGAAACATATGGAATAACTTGAACGTTATGTAATTTTGCTTCTTCTATAATTTGCATACTTTCATCTGTAAAAGGAATACATAATACTTTTATATTACATTTTAATGCTGCTTTTGCTTGTGTAAGATTTTGAACATGCACCAACATATCAGCGATTGTTTTTTGTGTATTTTTGTAATTTGGAAGTTTAACACTTTTAAGTGTTCGTTGATGTTTAATGCGTTGCTCGTTTAATTGCATCACTGCTTGACGACGCAATTCGTTTAAATCTTTAATCGAAAATTGTATATCTTTATCTAAATCTAATGTAATTGTTTGTGCTTTATATATTGTACTTCCTAATTTTTCAAGTTGTTGTTTTATTCGTTCAGGTGTTAAAGGTTGTGATAACGCTTTTTGGACAACACTTTCACTTGAAACTTCAACACTAAACTCACCATCAGTCAGCTTTAAAATTAAAGGCTGGTCGATTTTTCCAATTAATTGCATAGAAATAGGATCATTAAATTTTGTTTGTGCAATTGTATTGTTTATTTCTTTATTAAGAAGAATTGACGATGTTTTATATACTTTAACACCTACTTTGATACGCTCATTAAATTCAATATCGACTATTTGGTTTGCCATAGCTTTATTAATTAATCTGTTTTGATAATATAGTTTATTCACCACTCGTCCTAATTCTTCAAAACCAAAACGAATTCCATCGCCTTGAACAAGTTCTTTTGTTAAACGAACAGACACTAATTTCTTTTTAGCGTCGTATTTTATGACTTCACCAATTTCTACTCCAAAGTTACCGGAAAAATCATAAGTGATTAATTTTTTTTCATGATAGGCATGGCCTAAAGATAATCCTCGATTAAACATTTGATTGATTTTTGTTTTTTGACTTTCTAATTTTAAATAAGTTTCGTTGTTTAAATAGGCATCAATGGCCTCACGATAACTTTTAACAACTAATCCAACATATTCAGGTCGTTTCATACGTCCTTCAATTTTAAAAGAGGTTACACCAGCTTCAATATAATCTTGAATATTTTCTAAAACACATATATCTTTAGCAGATAATATATAATGTGGTTTATCTAATAGATGATCGTTTTCTTTTAAAATATAAGGCAAACGACAAGGTTGTGCACATTTACCACGATTACCGCTACGTCCTCCAATTAAACTAGACATTAAACATTGCCCTGAATAAGACATGCATAATGCCCCATGAACAAAGACTTCTATATCTAAAGAGGTATTTTCACAAATATTTTTAATTTCCTCTAAGGTGTTTTCACGTGCTAAGACGACACGATCGACTTTTAATTCTTCAAATAATTTTACCCCAGATAATTGATGGATACTTGCTTGTGTAGACATGTGAATTTCAAAATCAGGGAAATGTGTTTTGACTAAATTTAACAATCCCATATCTTGAATAATTAAGGCATCTACATTGATTGAATATAAAAAAGCAATGTATTTCATTAATTCTTCAAATTCTTCATCATAAAACAATGTATTGACTGTCACATATATTTTAACCTGATGAAGGTGGGCTAAATTAACTGCTTCAATTAATTGTTCATTTGAAAAATTTGTTGCGAAAGCCCTTGCGTTAAATAAAGCCCCTCCTAAATAAATAGCATCAGCCCCACTATTAATTGCAGCAACTAATGCTTCAAAACTACCCGCAGGTGCTAATAATTCAATTTTTCTCACTTTTTCACCTACTTAATATCATATTTTTTAAAAACAAAACGACTAATGACATATAAACTGCCATAAATCACAATGGCATAAATTAAGTTAATTGGATTACGCTCTAAGCCATCTTTAAACAAATGCCCAAAGATCGCTAAAGAAGTCACCATAATAAATTTCCCAGCACTAATCATTGCGATAAAAGTTGTTTTAGGAAATTTTGAAAATCCATACACCATATTAACTACAGAACTAGGTGTAAAAGGTAATGTAGACATGAAAAATAATACATAAGCACTATGATTAAGTATTTTTTCTTTAAATTGTTGGTAAAGTTTATGTTTTTCAAGTCTATTTGTAAAAAATTTATCACCAATTAATCTAAAAAAACTAAATACCACAATTGAACCTAAGACATTTCCTACCCACGAATAAACAAATCCTAAAATAGGTCCAAATGAATAAACATTCCATGTCACAATCACGATTAAAGGAAGTGCTGGGAAAATTGATTCAATAAATGCTAAACCAATAGGTGCAATGGGTCCTAAAATATAAAATGATTGTGCAATTTCAATCCAAAAAATTGGATTAGATAATTGCTCATAAATATAAATTAACCATTCAATCATAATTGTTCAATCACACGCTTACACATTTTAGCAGAAGCCTGACTTGCTTTTTGAATATACTCATCAAATTGAATTTCATTTTCCCCTTTATTAAATATATCGCTCAATGAACGAATAATGATAAATGGAGTGTTGTAAACTGTACTGACTTGAGCAATAGCAGCGGCTTCCATTTCAACACAAATTGCTTCAGGGAAATGGTATAAAATAGTATCAACATGACTTTGTTTAGAAACAAATGTATCCCCTGAAACAATTAATCCAATATGAACTGTTTGATTCATTGTTGTTAAAACTTGTTGACATATATTCATTAAACTAGTGCTAGGTTTAAATTGTTGAGGTTGTCCTGCCATTTGTCCGTATTCATAATTAAACGCAGTGACATCTACATCATGATAAGTAATTGCATTGGAAATCACAACATCACCGACATTTTGCTTTAAATCTAAGCCCCCGGCACTACCAATGTTAATTAAATAGTCAATTGGATATTTTTCAAATAACAATGTTGCTGAAATTGCAGCATTGACTTTTCCAATTCCCCCTTGAACTAAAACACATTCTCTATTGGCAATTAAACCAGTATAATAGGTAAAGTCTAGTTTTTTTTCTTCTTTTTTAACACACATTAAAGTTTTTAACGCTTCTACTTCTTCTGACATTGCTCCAATAATACCAATCATGAAATTCCCCCTTTATTTTTTGACAACAAAAATAACACGATCATCATTTTCATTGTATGTTTTAAAATCACTATAATATTCAATATGTTTGAAATGTGCTTTTTCTAATAACTCTATATACTGTTCAACTCTCATCGTCACTTGTTCATGGGTTTCTAACACATGCTCGTCATTTTCAAAATCATCAATTTGAACACGATGGCTGATTTTACCTTCGCCCATTTTTTTAACTTCCCATTTAAAATAAAATTCATCATCTTGTTGTTCTTCTTTATAATCTAAAAAAGTATGATTAACTTTATGTAAACTGTGAACATCAAATATAAAAGTTCCGTTTCTTTTTAAAGCCTGATGAACATTTTTAAAAGTCCGTAATACTTTTTTAGGGTTAGTAACATAGTTTAAAGAATCACATAAACAAAGTACTAAATCAACCGGCTCATTAATGGCAAAATCTGTCATATCAGCTTTAGCTAACATTAAATCAACATTTGCACTCATTGCGTTTTCTTTTGCAACTTCAAGCATTTGTTTAGATAAATCAGTCGCATAAACTGTTTTGTCTAATTTCGCTAAATTAATTGCTGTAATTCCTGTGCCACAACCCAGTTCTAAAACAGTTTCAAAATCAACATGATACAATATAAATTGTAAATATTCTTCATAAAATGAAGGTTCCATTAAACTATCGTAATAATATGCGAAATTTTGGTAATTCATTTTATAAATAATCCTCTATATCAATACGAGGTAAATCGCCCCATAATTTTTCTAAATTATAACTATTTCGTTCTCCCTCATCAAAAATATGCACAATAATATCACCATAATCCATTAATAGCCATTGACTTTTACGAATTCCTTCCACACGTTTAACAACATATCCGTTTTTTTCCATTTCTTCTTCAACGTTATCTTTTAATGCTTGCATTAATCTTTCATTTGAAGCAGTACAAACAATAAACGTATCGAAAATCGGACTTGCTTCACGCATATCAATAGCAATTATATTTTCACCTAATTTATCACTCAATGCTTTAACTATAATTTCAATTTTGTTCATTTATTTTCCTCCAATACATATTTTGAATAAATATCAAAAAATACTTGATCGACTTTTCTGTTTTTCTCTTTTGAAAATTCATAAAAATCAATTAAGGCTTGTTTAAAACCTTGTTCAATATCTTTTTTACATAATTCAATTTCTTTACTTGAATCATATCCTCGACTTGGATCATATTGATCCGCACAATAAATACACATATCTAGTTTAGACATATTACAAGAACCAGTCGTATGATTTTGAATGGCTTGGATAATTTGAGGATCGTCAATTTTAAATTCTGTTTTCGCAACGTAACTTGAAACCCATTGATGCCACACCGGAAAAGAAGCATCTAAATGTTCTTTAAAATGTGTTTCCATAATGTGCGTCATTTTATCTTTATCCATCTCTTTAGCGACATCATGAAGTAAACCGGCAACTCTTGCTTTTTTTTCATCTACATCGTTACACAAAGCAAATTCACAAGCTAAATCAGTCATTGATAAAGTGTGAATATATCTTTTTTCACTCATACGTGATTTAATCATCGTTTTTGTATAAATAGAATGTTCCATCATATATTTTAACACATCTTGATTTAAATCTTCTAAATGTACACCTTGACGAATGGCTGAACTTGACGTATTTGTAGCCTTTGTTTTTAATTCAATCATATGATATTTGTTTAAAAAAGATGGCAATTCATAACCTAAACGAGAGATGATGGCAATTTTAGCCATTTTAGCTAATTCATCACTTTTATACCATAAATCAAATTTACTTGCTTGGTCATAACCAATAATAAAATAGAAATCTGCATCGTATAATGTCTTTAATTCTTTAACAGTATCATAAGTATATGATTTAAGTTGCGGATCTTTTTTTAGTTCAATATCGCAAATTTTAATATAAGGTTCATCTTTAATTGCAAGTTTTATCATGTCTAATCGTTGCAAAGAAGTAGCGACAATTGTTTTTGTAAAAGGATTGTTTAAAACTGGAATTAACCAGACTTCATCTAATCCTAATTGTTGATAAGCTAATTTAGCGTTTTGTATATGTGTTAAGTGAATTGGATCAAAAGTACCACCTAACAATCCAATTTTTTTCATTAAACTTTAATCTTTCCGTCTTTGTTGTAAAGATATAATACAATTGTACGCCCAATAATTTGCACAACTTCACATTTTGTAAATTCACTTATTTTAAGTGCTACCACTTTAACGTCTTCTTGACAAGTTTCTAAAACTTTGACTTTAATTAACTCCTGTGAGATTAAAGCATTTTCAACACCTTCTAATAAGTTATATGATACACCATCCTTACCAATTTGAAAAATCGGTGTTAAATGATGTGCCATTTTTCTTAATTCTCTTTTTTGTTTTCCTATTAACATATTCTATTTCCTTTCTAAATTAATGCTTCCCTAATAAATACCCCCACACCTTTAGGGACATGTACTGTAACTTTTGTATTTTCATCAATTCTTACCCAACCTAATCCAGAGATAACAATATCACTTTTTTTATGAGTTGAGGTAAACTGATATGTTGTCATCTCTTTAATATTTTGTATTGATTTGATTTCAGGGGTTAAGGTTAAATGACGATTATATAAATCATCGGCTTTTTCTAATTTAGTGCGATGTACTTTAATTGTTTTTGGCATGAAACAAACAAATGAAGCATTTTGACCATTGACATAATCTAATCTTGCTAAAGCACCAAAATATAAAGTTTGTTTAGCATTTAATTGATAGGTTGACGGTCTTAATTCACTATTAGGTAATATGGTTTTTAAATCTTTAGTTTCAATTAAATGTGCCATTTGATGTGGATTAATAATCCCTGGAGAATCATATAAAGAGGTATGTTCATCAAAAGGAATTTCAATTAAATCTAAAGTAGTTCCTGGAAACTCACTTGTTGTAATTAATAATTCATGTTGTGAAGTATAATGTTTTAATAAAGCATTGATAAATGAAGATTTACCTACATTTGTCACTCCCACAACATAAACATCTCGATTTTGACGATATAAATTAATCGCTTCAAGCACCTCATCTAATTGGTAATTTTTTGTTGCACTTGTTAAAATGACATCTTTTGGTTTGATATTATATTCTTTTAACTGTCTTTGTACCCAATGTTTAATTTTGGTATCTTTCACAGATTTTGGTAAAATATCACGTTTATTTCCAACAACCAATACATCATTATAATTTATATGGCGAATAAAACCATTAATCATACTTCCGTTAAAATCGAATAAATCAATAATATAAACTACTAAACAATCTTGTTCACCAATTTTTTGTAGTATTTTTAAAAAGTCATCATTTGTTAACAGTGTGAATTGTAATTCATGATAATTTTTCATTCTAAAACATCTTTTGCATAATACAACATCATTATTTAAAGCATTTTTAGGGACATATCCCACATGCTTTTCATTCTCACTTTGAATAATCGCTCCACAGCCATAACAACGCAATTCTTTAGTCATAGTATCTCCTTTCATGTTTTTTAATATCACTTAATTTTACACTATTTTACTATTAAAATAAAGCTATTCATCGTTAAATATTCACTAATTTTCAAATATCTAAAATTAAATAAGTATACATTTCTTAATAATTTCTAAAGTTTTGTTGAAGATGTCTATTTTAGACATTTTTAATGATATAATGTCAAAAAAGGAATGTGGGAATATGAAAAAAAGAAAAACTAAACATCAATTAAAAATTAAAAGATTTATTTTAATAATGGTGATATTTATTTCGTTACTATTTTATTTTAATCATAGAAATTATAATACCGTTTCAACATTTAAAAATTCAAATCAAAAAACAGTTTTAGAAAAAGGCATTGACGTTTCTTTTTGGCAAGGTGAAATTAATTGGAAAGAGGTTAAAAAAGATAATATTGATTTTGCAATCATTCGTGCTAGTTATGGGTGGAGCAATCATCAAACACAAACAGATCAAAACTTCCATCAAAATGTAAAAGAAGCTAAAAAAAACGGGATTAAAGTTGGGGCTTATCATTATGCACACGCTACTAATGTTGAAGAAGCATTGTTAGAGGCGGACTTCTTTATTTCATTAATCTCTAATTATCATTTTGATTATCCTGTTTTTTATGATGTTGAAGATCACGACCAAGTGAATTTATCTAAAAAAGAGTTAACCGATCTTGCCCTTGCTTTTTTAAACCGTGTCAAAGAAGCGGGTTATGATGTTGGTTTATATGCCAGTGAAAGTTGGTTAAGTCAAAAATTTGATATGGAAAGGTTAAAAGATTATGATATATGGTTGGCTTCTTATACCCCTACTTCTTATTATCAAAATAATTATGAGTTATGGCAATATACTAAAGAAGGTAAAGTTAAAGGAATTAAAACCAATGTCGATTTAAATTACAGTTATAAATATTATGAGTAAATTTTACATTATTTATTCTTTTTTGACACTTTAATGAATATGATACATTGAGGTGAGTAAATGTTTTACTATCTATTGTTATTGTTGAAAAATCCATTGTTTATAGGATATATTAAAAATAATATATTTTTAAGTCCATTAAATAGTCAAGAAGAAAAAGAATGTATTGATTTATTAATTCAGGGAGATCAAGGAGCTAGAGATAAATTAATTGAACATAATTTAAGATTAGTTGCCCATATTGCTAAAAAATATGATTCTTCAAAAGTATTACAAGAAGATTTAATTAGTATTGGGACGATAGGATTAATTAAAGCTGTGGATTCCTACTCTTCTCATCATCAAACTAAACTTGCAACTTATGCTTCTCGTTGTATTGAAAATGAAATTTTAATGTTTTTACGTTATAATAAAAAAACTCGATTAGATGTTTCAATTAACGAAGCCATTGGTAAAGATAAAGATGATGGTGAAGTCACTTTGTTAGATGTATTACCTATTGATGATAAAGAAATGATCAATACAGTATATTTAAATGATCAGATTAAAGAATTATTAACTTATTTAGAAATTTTAAGCGAACGTGAATGCGAAATTATTACGATGCGTTATGGTCTTAATAATACACAAGCATTAACTCAAAAAGAAATTGCTAAAAAATACAAAATCTCTCGTTCATATGTTTCTCGCATTGAAAAAAGAGCGTTAACCAAATTATTACGATGTTTTATGGCTAACCATAACGAACATTAAATGATCATTTATTTATAAACAAAAAAGCACCTTAGTGCTTTTTTTGATTTATTAACATACCATTATTGACTTAATCAAGAGGCATAATGATTTAAAATATCATTTTTTAAGATTCTTCAAAAAAATCTTCCAGAGTTATCTTTTTAAACTTAGGTTTTGATTCATCGTTTGAATGAACTTTTGGTTTTGTTTCATTTGAAAAATCAAACAAATTAGTTTCAGTTAAACGAACAGATTTATTTTTAGTAATCACTACTTTTTGACTATCTGTTATTAAATTTGAAGAAGAAATGGCATATTGAATAGCATCAACATTTTCTAAAGTTGTCGTAAAACGAGTGTCTAAAGACGTTAGATGATATTGTTGACATTCAAAAGTTATGGCTTTAAATTGATGATTAATGATTGTGAATTGTTGAGTATTATCTAGTATAAATGCACTGACAATAAACTGTTCATTAGATTTTACTTTTTTAAATACCGGTACGCCTTTAGTCGTTCTTGAAGTAGCTGGAAGATCGGCTAAACGAATTTTTTTAATATACCCTTTTTGACTTAATATTACTAAATAATCGTTTGAAGAAGGATTAAATGCATTTAATGATACAATTTCATCACCAGTCACATTCATTGCTTTAATACCACTTGCTTTAATTCCTAGAACATTGACTAATTCTTCGCTATACATTGAAGCATTTCCGTTTTTGCTGACTAAAACCAACCCATCTTGTCCATGAGTTAAAGTCACATCAACAACTTCATCTCCATCTTTTAGGCCCATGCATTTCATGGCTTTTGTATAACGAGTCACTTCAAAGTCCTTTAAAGCAGTTCGTTTAATTTGCCCGTTTTTAGTCACAATTGCAATAAAATAAGGAATTTTAAAATCTGTAACTAATATTGTTTTAATAATTTTTTCATTATTATCTAGTTTGACTAAATAACTGATATGTTTACCTACGTCTTTCCATTTAAACTCCTCAAGTTCGTTGATAGGAATATATAAATAATTACCTTTGTTTGTAAACACTAATAATTTATTAATGGTATTAGCTTTAAATGTGTTTAAAAGAATATCATCATCTTTTTTACCAAAGACACTTTTTTCACTAGCTTTATAAGAACGTGGTGAAATCCGTTTGATATAACCATCTCGAGTAATTGTAATATAAACATCTTCTGGAATAATCATTGCCTCTTTATCAATAACAATGTCTTCAATTTCATCTTTAATTGTCGTTAAACGAGGAACTTTATATTTCTTTTTAGTTTCATTTAATTCCTTAATAATTACTTTTTTTAATTTTTTAGGATTATCAAGTATTTCATTTAACTCATTAATAAGTTCTGATAATTGTTGATGTTCTAATTTTAAGGCTTCAATATCTGTATTTGTTAAACGATATAATTGCAACATGACGATAGCTTCTGCTTGTTTTTCAGTAAATTCAAATTGTTGTATTAAATTATTTTTCGCATCGCTTTTATCTTTACTTGAACGTATGATTTTAACGACTTCATCTAAACAAGAAATGGCTTTAATTAACCCCTCAACAATATGTTGACGATTTTTAGCTTTGTTTAAATCAAATTGACTACGAGCAGTAATGACTTCAATTTGATGAAGAATGTAAGCATCAAGTATATCAATTAACCCCATTAAAGTAGGACGTTTATTTTTAATTGCAACGACATTGTAATTATAGTTTTTTTGTAAATCGGTATTTTTATATAAATAATTTAAAATATTGTTAACTTTTGCATCTTTTTTAACTTCGATGACAATTCTTAATCCGTTACGATCCGATTCATCACGCACTTCAATAATTCCATCAATACTTTTGTTAAAACGTATTTCATCAATTTTACGTACTAATTCAGCTTTGTTGACTTCATAAGGAATTTCATCAACAACAATGACGTTCATATTTTTTTCTTCTTGGATATTAACTTTAGAACGAATAACTACCTTTCCTTTACCGGTTTTAAAAGCATTGATAATTCCTTGTTTACCTTCTACTATGGCTCCAGTAGGAAAATCAGGACCTTTGATAATTTCCATTAATTCTTCTAAAGTAGATTTAGGATGTTGAATGCGATAAATAGTCGCATCAATGACTTCTTCAAAGTTATGAGGAGGAATATCAGTAGCATATCCAGAAGAAATTCCCGTTGCTCCATTAACTAAAATATTTGGATATTTAGCTGGTAAAACAGTGGGTTCATATTCAGTATCGTCAAAGTTAAGTGCCATTGGCACTGTTTCTTTATCTAAGTCTTGTAATAACTCTAAAGCAATTGGTGATAATCTTGCTTCTGTATAACGCATGGCAGCAGCTGGATCATTATCAATTGACCCGTTGTTTCCTTGCATATCAACAAGTGGTACACGCATTTTCCAATCTTGTGATAATCGCACCATTGCATCATATACCGAAGTATCACCATGAGGGTGATAATTTCCAATAACATTTCCAACTGTTTTAGCGGATTTACGATAAGGTTTTAAATGCGTATTTCCTTCTTTAAACATCGCATATAAAATACGACGTTGCACCGGTTTTAGTCCATCACGAACATCAGGCAAAGCACGATCTTGAATAATATATTTTGAATAGCGTCCAAATCTTTCACCCATAATTTCTTCTAAAGGCATTTGTATTCTTTTATCTGACATTTTGCTATCCTCCTATTCTAAAATAAATGAATCCTCAAGTGAGAATTGCACATTTTCTTCAATCCATTCACGTCTTGGTTCTACCTTGTCACCCATTAACACTGAAACTCTTCGATCCGCAATCACTGCATCATCAATAGTCACTTGAATTAAAGTTCTTGTTTGAGGGTTCATGGTTGTTTCCCATAATTGATCGGCATTCATTTCCCCTAACCCTTTATAACGTTGAATATTATAGCCACGACCGATTTTCTTTTTGGCTTCTTCTAATTCTACTTCTGTCCAAGCATATTCAATGATTGATTTTTTACCTTCTTTTTTAGATATTTTATACAGTGGAGGTAAAGCAATAAATACTTTTCCTTCTTGAATTAACCCTCGCATATAACGATAAAAAAAAGTAAGTAATAACACTTGAATATGAGCCCCATCAGTATCGGCATCAGTCATAATCACAATTTTACCATAATTACTTTCGTTAGGATCAAAATCTTGTCCTACTCCGGCTCCAACGGTATTAATAATTGTTGAAATTTCTTCATTTTTCAAAATATCTTGCATACTTGCTTTTTCTGTATTAATAACTTTCCCTCTTAAAGGTAAAATCGCTTGATATTTTCGATCACGTCCTTGTTTAGCACTGCCTCCAGCTGAATCTCCTTCGACTAAATATAATTCATTTTTCTTTTTATCTTTGGATTGAGCTGGTGCTAATTTACCGCTTAATATCTTTTCTTGGCGTTGCCCTTTCCCTTTACGAGCATCTTCACGTGCTTTACGTGCCGCTTCTCTAACTTGTGAAGCTTTAATCATTTTTTTAACTAAAGCATCGGCAATTGTTTTATTTTCTTCTAAAAAGAAGCTTAATTTTTCACCGACTAAATTATCGACTGCATTACGAGCTTCCGGAGTTCCGAGTTTGGCTTTAGTTTGTCCTTCAAATTGTAATAATTGTTCTGGAATTTTAACCGAGATAACAGCACTTAACCCTTCACGAACATCATTTCCTTCAAGGTTTTTATCCTTTTCTTTAAGTAAATTGTATTTACGGGCATATTCATTAAATACGCGAGTTAAAGCAGTTCTAAATCCTGTTTCATGCGTTCCACCATCACTTGTTCTTACTAAATTGACAAAACTCATGGTGTTTTCTTGATAAGAGTTAACAAATTGTAATGAACATTCTGTTTCAATGTCATTTACAGTTCCTTCGATATTAATTACCGGGTGCAATGTTTCTTTTCCATCATTAATGTATTCAATGAATGCTTCTAATCCTTTTTCATATTTAAACGCTTCACTTTTATGAGTACGCTCATCAATTAAAATCATTTCAATGCCTTTTAATAAAAAGGCACTTTCTCTTAAACGTTCTGAAATAGTTGTGTAATTGTATTCAGTCGTTGAAAAAATAGTAGGATCAGGTAAGAAATGAATGGTTGATCCGGTAGAGGAAGATTTACCAATGACTTTTAAATCGGAAATGATTGAACCTCCTTTTTCAAAGCGTTGAAAATATTTTTTACCATCACGACAAATAGTAATTTCTAGCCAACTTGATAATGCATTAACTACACTTGCCCCTACACCATGTAATCCCCCTGAGGTTTTATATCCACCCTCTGAAGAAAATTTGCCACCAGCATGAAGTACAGTTAAAATGACTTCAGTTGTATTTTTTCCTGAGGCATGTTTTCCTACCGGATAGCCGCGCCCATGATCTTCAACTGTAATACTATTATCTTGATTGATAGTTACAGTAATGCTATCTCCATAACCAGAGAGTGCTTCGTCAATTGCATTATCGACAATTTCCCAAACTAGATGATGTAATCCACGATGATCTGTTGATCCAATATACATTCCCGGACGTTTACGAACAGCTTCCAATCCTTCGAGAATTTGAATACTTGAATCATCATATGTATTAGTAATTTTTTTACTCATAGACTTACCCTTTCTTTTTATTTTTTAAATTCGCCCTTTATATTATACCTAAACTCTTTTAATTTTCAATCTTATTAGGTATAATGATTTGTGGGAAGTGATTATTTTATGAACATTCAAACTTTGATACTTATGATATTGGCTTATTTATATGGTTCTATACCTTTTGCATTAGTGATTGGTAAACTTTTTTATCACACAGACGTTAGAGAGTATGGTTCTGGTAATTTAGGCGGAAGCAATACCGGTCGAGTTTTAGGTAAAAAAGCAGGACTGATTGTAATTATATTAGATATTTCTAAATGTATGATTAGTGTACTTGTCACAATGTTATTATCAAACATCGTTGAATTGCCTGACTACGCGATTTATTTAGTGGCACTGAGTTGTATTATCGGACACTGTTTTCCTATTTTTGCTTCATTTAAAGGTGGAAAAGCTGTATCAGTATTTTTTGGATACTTATTAGCTACAAGTTTTTATATGTTTGCGATTGTAGGAATATGTTTCTTATCTGTATTAAAAATAACTAAATATGTCTCTCTTGCATCAATTTGTTGCGCTTTAGTCATGTTGTTAATTACGCCGCTACCTATTTTTAACTATGGCATGGTAGGATTAGTCACTAACGCAATTATTGTGGCATTATTAATTTATCGCCATAAAGCTAATATTATAAGATTAAAGAATAAAACTGAAAACAAAATAACTTGGATGTAAAAGAAAATCAAAATTGATTTTCTTTTATTATTCACAAAGTAGTAACATTTAATCATCTACTACTTTTTTTGATGTATAAACTGTTGTTTGTTTTAATGGCGCTAAAAAATGTGAAGTTCCTTCTTCGATAATGTTGAAAGAATGTTCTGCCATTTCAACAATTGTTAAACTGCCACCTCGAATGATATGGCGATTAATTTTTGGTAAATCTTTAACTTCTAAATTTTTAATAATAGCCATTAAAACTACATAAAGCATACCATGAATGGTGATAAAAACATGACTGACAGGTTGTTTTTTTAAATCTTCTAAAAAATCATTTAAACGTTGAAATACTTCTTGATAACTTTCACCACTAGGAATACGTTCAAATTTTTCCGGTGTATTCCATAAGGCATAATAAATAGGATCGTTTAATATTTTTTTTACTTTTAAACCTTCATAAATCCCAAAACTCATTTCTTTTAAACGCTCATCTTTGATAATCGGTTGGTCATCGAAAATTAAAGTTGCAGTTTGATAAGCTCTTAAAAGTGGACTTGAGTATACTCTTTCAATAGGATATTGTTTAATATATTCTTTTAAAGAAAGTGCATCTTGAATGCCTTGTTCCACTAAAGGAGAGTCAGCATGCCCTTGTAAACGTCCTTCTTCATTCCATTTGGTTAAACCATGACGTGTAATATATAAATACATAATTTCCTCCTGTAACAAAAAAATAAGAGTTAAATCCTCTTATTTATATTGTGCATTCATAGATTTCATAATTCGCTTGATTTGTGCTTCTGATGGTTTTCTTCCCATTTCCATAAACATTGCACGAATCATTTTTTCATTAATAGGTGGATTTTTTTGTAATTGTTTTTTGAAATAATATCTAGCTCCAAAAAAACCAACTACTAATCCAACAATTAAACATAGGATTGCTTCTACCATTTTAATACCTCCAAATAAATTACCTATTTATTATAACATAATTTGAGCTACTTTGCAAAATGATATTGACAAGAATGTGGAAGTCTTTTGAACAGTAGCCATAAATACAATGTGGATAGATTTTAATTAAACTTCTTGCACCAGTGACTTTATTTCTTAAATAGTGTATATTTTTTGAATATGTATAATCTTCTCTTTGATTAAATTCTTCATATAAGAACTGATTGACCTCCTGATGATTATCAAAAATCATTTCAAATTGTTTAAAGTGATAACTATCCATCCTTTGTCTTGATAATTTTTCTAGTATACGTGGATATTTTTTAAATAAATTAATAAATTCATCTTTCACTTTATAAATATAAAATTCTTCCATTTTCATCACCCAATCTTATATTAATACAAAGCAGATGAAAAAATAGGCGAATTTTCGCCTATTTTACTAATTTATAAATACACTCTTTAACATTTTCAACATTAAAACCAAAATGTTCAATCACATCATTAGCAGGTGCAGAAGCCCCAAATGAATTAATTGACATACTTAATCCATCAAGCCCTACATATTTACCCCAACCAAATTCACTAGCCATTTCAACTGAAAGACGTTTTGTGATATGGCGAGGCAAAATGCTTTCTTTATACTGGTCACTTTGACGTTCAAATAAATCCATTGATGGCATTGAAACAACACGAACATCAATACCTTCATTCATTAATTCTGCTTTTGCTTTCATCGCTAAATTAACTTCGGAACCAGTAGCAATAATAATCGCATCAATACGATTTTCTTCTTTACCTACAATATAAGCCCCACGGACTACGCCCTCATAATTAGTAGTTGAAAGTGTTTCAACATTTTGACGAGTTAATAATAAAGCAGTCGGACGATCTTTAGTTTCTAAAGCAATACGCCAAGAAGCACTCATTTCATTAGCATCACAAGGCCGTAATACTTGCATATTAATCATTGAACGAAGCATTGGTAATTGTTCAATCGGTTGATGTGTCGGACCATCTTCTCCTACTGCAATACTATCATGTGATAAAGCCAAAATAATTGGTAAACCCATTAAACATGACATTCTAAGTCCAGCTTTTAAATAGTCGCTAAATACCATAAAAGCACCACTTGCGACACGTAAACCAGTATGTAAAGTCATTCCGTTCATAATTGATACCATCGCAAATTCACGAATTCCATAATATACATTTCGTCCATCATAACTTCCAGGTAAAAATGGCTTTTCATTTGAAATATTAGACTTAGTAGATCCTGATAAATCAGCAGCTCCTGCTAGAAACGATTTATAAACCGGAGCAAACGCATCAATCACTTGTTGTGAAGTATTACGAGTAGCATCAAGATGACCGGCTTTATATTGAGGTAAAATTTTATCAAAATCAAGTTCGTAATCATCATTTAATGCTTGCATAAATTCTTTATGTAATTCAGGATATAATTCTTGATATTGATTTAACAATTTATCCCATTTTTTATTTTTGTTTTTTCCACGTTTTAAAATTGTTTGATTAAAGTGTTGGTAAATTTCTTCAGGCACATAAAACTCTTCATGATCAAAACCATAAGAAAGCTTAGCATTTTTACCATCCTCTTTACCTAATGGACTTCCATGTACTTTAGAAGTTCCTTGATTAATTGAACCAAATCCAATAATTGTATGATTGATAATTAAAGTTGGTTTATAAAGGTTTCTCTTTGCCTTTTTAATTGCTTTTGCTAACGCATCAACATTATTTCCATCTTCAACTTCAATAACTTCAAATCCGGTTGCGATAAAGCGTTTTTTCACATCTTCTGAAAATGATAACTCTAGAGGTCCGTCCAGTGTCACTTTATTAGCATCATAAATAATAATTAATTTTCCTAATGAATAATGACCCGCAAGAGAACAAGCTTCATAAGTCACTCCTTCTTGCATATCACCATCACCACATAAAACATAAGTATAATGATCAACAATATTCATGTCTGGTTTATTAAATTTAGTAGATAGTGATTTTTCTGCCATTGCCATACCAACAGCCATTGGAATCCCTTGACCTAAAGGTCCAGAACTTGCATCAATCCCAGGTGTTTCTTTATATTCTGGGTGTCCTGGTGTTTTTGAACCTAATTGTCTGAAATTTTGTAAATCTTCTTTTGTTAAATCATAACCTGATAAATGTAATAAACTATAAAGCAATGGACAAGCGTGTCCAGAAGCTAATACAAAGCGGTCTCTGTTAAACCATTCAGGGTTATGAGGATTAACGTTTAGTTCTTTAGTAAAAAGCGAATATAAAGCCGGTGCAGACCCAATGACCATTCCAGGGTGACCGGAATTGGCTTTATTAATCATGTCAATCCCTAACGAACGAATTGTTGCGACTGATAAATCAGTTAATTCCATCTGTATTTCCTCCATCATTTTTTCATATTACAAGTCATATTATACACAAACTTAAATAAATGTGTATATATTTTCATAAATTGTTTTAATTTAATGGTTCATTCATTTTCTTTTTTTCATCTTTTAATTTTTGTGGAGTGACATCATTTCCGTTTTGATCTACAACTTTAATTGAAGTTAAATGACGTTTAAACCCTTCTCTAAAAATTTTAAGATACTCTTGACGTAATTGTTGTTGTTCAATTGTTTCTTCTTCAGTTAAGCCGACAGTTTTCTTTTTATTTGCTAAAAAGTTAATTCTTTCGATTAATTTTTCCATAAAATTCCTCATTTCTTAAAATAAAAAATATTGGACTGGCCAATATTTAAAGATGCCTAGAGGCATTTAGATTATCCCTGGTTCATACAGGTGGGTATCTTTTTGTTAAAATTAGGATCCCGATTCCAAGAACGGTTTTCAACACATTTAACAAATATCAGATTCCCTTATCTAACATGTAGGAAATTTATTTTCCTCTAGGCACCTTTATTATACTATAAATACCTGCTTTGTAAACATATTTTATTAACTTATTTTTTCAAGATTTAATTTTAGTTGATTTTTCGTCACTTTTTCAGGAAAAATTTTTACGATTTAGCCTCTACAACAAAAACTGTTCGATTAGGTGAAGTTAAATACTTTTTAATTTCATTCACATCATCAAGGGTCATATTGGAAACAACATCAATAATTTCAAATGAAAATATTCCTTCAAAATAATAACGACTAAACATATTGGCAATACTTTCAGGCGAGTTAAAACTATTGATAAAATGTCCAATTGTTTTACGTTTAATTCTTTCAAAGACATTTTCATCAATATGAAATTGCTCAATATGATCTAATAAATTTTCTAAATAATGTCTTAATTCTTCGACACAATTACTATCTCCACCAATTTGAATAAAGCAATAATCACGTTCTTGTGTAAATCCAGCCCCAAAACTATTATTAATCCACCCTTTTTCTAATAATTCTTCATAAATAGGGCTACTTTTTGAAAATAAAATATCGAGTAATATATTCATCGCAATTTCTCGTTTAATTTTTTGATGAGGATCGACTAAAATATCATTGACTTTGATTCCAATCATTAATTTTGGAATTGTCACTTCCATTTTTAAAACTTCAAAAGTCTTTTCTACTTCGCTAGGCTCAATTATTTTGTTTCTAATAATCGGTTGTGGTTTTTCAAAATGTTTTTTTGATTGATTATTTTTAATGACTGTCATCATTTTTTCAGGCTCTAAATTTCCTACCACAAAAAGCATCATGTTACTTGGGTGATAGAAAGTACGATAGCATTTTTCAAGCATTTGTTTAGTGGTTTTATTCACCGTTTCACTTGTTCCGGCAATATCAATTGCAACTGGATGTTTTTGGTATAAATTGGCAATGGAACCAAAATAACTACGCCAATCCGCATCATCATCATACATACTGATTTCTTGAGTAATGATACCTTTTTCCTTTTCCACGGTTTCATTAGTTAAATAAATATCTTGTACAAAATCTAATAATAATTCAACGCATTCATCTATATTTGTTGCAGTTGAAAATAAGTAGGCTGTTCTTGAACTTGAAGTAAAGGCATTAGTGCTTGCCCCTAACATTGAAAATTTATCACTGGCATCACCATCTTGCATTTCAAACATTTTATGTTCTAAAAAATGTGCCACACCATCTTCAACTTTTATCATATTTGTTTCATTGAGCGGGACAAATGAAGTATCAATTGAACCAAATTGCGTTGAAAATAGTCCATAAGTTTTACTAAATCCTTGTTTTTTTAATAAATAAACATTTAATCCGTTTTCTAAGACTTCATGATATAAAGTTTCTTTAATTGTATCATAATAAATTTTTTCCATTATTTAGTCCTCCTTTCTAGCAAGTAAAAAGATTGTATTTAACTTCACTTTTTGACTGACACGAATAATATCTTCTTTACTTACTGCATTTAATTTTTGAATATATTGTTCATTAGTTTCTTCTTTATGCGTAATATCACGATTATAACGTAAAGCAATGATATTCATGGCTTCGTCGTTAGATTTTATTAATGAATTTTCAAGCATCATTTTAGTAATTTCAATTAAATCATCATTAAAATCTCCTGCTTGTATGCGACTTAATTGTTCATTTATTAAATCTACTGTTTTTTGGTAGTCTTTTGTTTCAATTCCAGCATTAACAATCATAATTCCATTAAAAGCATCATAACTTGAACTAATTGAATAACAAAGACTATGCATTTCACGAACGATTTTAAATAGTAATGAGTGTGCAAAACCACCAAAAATACCATTAAACACTGTAAAAGCATAGTGATCTAAATCACTGAATTTAGTTTGAATCTCGTAACCCATGTTTAGTTTTGCTTGAGTGATATCTTGTTTTTCAACTTCAACAAGCAGATCTTGACGAGGGGAAGTAAAATAAAGATCAGTTTCAAGAAGATAATCTCTTTTAACAAATGGTAAATAGCGTTTAAAAATTTCCACAATGTTTTCATCAATATCTCCTACCACATAAATATCGATAATATCTTCTTGGATGCATTTTTGAAAATAATCGTACAAATCTTTGGCAGTAATTTGATCGATTTCTTCTTCATAACCAAATGTTGAAATACCTAAGACTTGATTTTCACCCATTAATTCAAGCATTTTTTCTAATGAATATGAAAATTTATCATCTTTTAAAGATTGTAAACGCCACTTTAGTTCTTGCTTTTTTTGTTTTAAAACAGTTTCATTAAATTTCCCCTCTTTTGCATTAGGGTTAAAGAAAATATCATGTAATAACTCGATTTGTTTTTCTAATAAATTATCTTTATGTATTAAATATTGTTGATCGACGCAAGTTTCAAATAAATGAATGATATGCGCTTTTCCTTTTGAACCGATGGTACTTGAAAATCCGGCTCCGTATAATTCTTCTAAATACGAAGATAATAATTGTGTTGATGGATATTTTTTAGTCCCGCCTGCTAACATAAAACTAAGTAAAGTACGAATTGTTGATGTTTCTTTTGTTAAAGGTGAAGCAAGTTTTAAAGAAATTGTAACGTTTTTAAATTTTTGAGTTGGAATCAAATGTAATTGATATCCATCAAATTGTATTGTTTTTTTCATAGATACACCTCTTCTTTATTGTTTGTCAGTTTAATATCTTTATACTTATATTTCTTCTTCATAACCACGAATTAACACTTCTCTAGGTTTTGATCCGATTTGAGGACCGATAACGCCATTTTCTTCTAATTGATCGATAATCCTAGCGGCTTTGTTGTAGCCAATTCTAAATTGTCGTTGCAATAAAGATGCGCTGGCTTTTTGCGATGAAATGACAAATGCTCTGGCCATTTCGTATTCTTCATCTTCGTCATCATGATTAGAAGAAGTATTACTGATTTTTAAATTTGTATATTTATCATCATATTGTGCTTGCATTTGTTGAGTGACATGATAAACAATGTTCATCACTTCTTCATCGGATACAAATGCTCCTTGTACACGAATTGGGTGACTGGATCCCATTGGTGAAAATAACATATCTCCTTTACCTAATAATTTTTCTGCTCCGCTAGTATCTAAAATTGTGCGTGAATCAATGCTTGATGAAACCGCAAATGCAATACGTGAAGGGATATTGGCTTTAATGACACCGGTAATAACATCAGTAGAGGGACGTTGTGTTGCAACAATTAAATGAATACCAGCTGCACGTGCCATTTGTGAAATACGCATAATGCAATCTTCTACCTCTTTACTTGCAACCATCATTAAATCTGCGACTTCATCTAAAATAACTACAATAAATGGTAATAACTCAAGTTTTTCTTCTTCACTTAAAGTTTCATTTTTACATTTTACATGATCGTTATATCCTCCAATGTTTCTAACGTTATATTTTGTAAATAAATCATAACGTCGTTCCATTTCTTCAACAATCATTCTTAAAGCCACTGCGGCTTTTTTAGGATCTGTGACAACCGGACAAAGTAAATGAGCAATCCCATTATAATTAGTTAATTCCACTTTTTTAGGATCGACTAATAATAATTTAACTTCATCAGGTTTTGCACGCATTAAAATACTACTAATAATTGTATTGACACAAACAGATTTACCCGATCCGGTCGCTCCGGCGATTAATAAATGGGGCATTTTGTTTAATTCTGCATAAATGGAATGTCCGGTGACATCTTTTCCTAAAGGAACTAATAGTTTACTTTCTTGATATTCACTTGGAATATCTTTAAACACTTCTTTAAAAGTCACCATACTTGACACAAGATTTGGAATTTCTACCCCTACAGCTGATTTTCCTGGAATTGGGGCTTCAATACGTATATCTTTTGCCGCTAATGCCATTTTAATATCATCTGTTAATTGTAAAATTTTATTTACACGTGTTCCAGTTTCTAAGGTAATTTCATATTTAGTCACCGATGGTCCCACATAAACATCTTTAATTGTAGCTTTGACCCCAAATTGTTGAAGGACATCAATGAGTTTAATCGCATTTTCTTTAGCAAATTTAGAAATTTCTTGGTGATTTTGTTTTTGTGTGTTGTTTTTTAGTAACGAAATTGAAGGGAGTTGATAACTTTTTAAAGTTGTCGAAACATTTTTATGTTCAGTTTCTTTGACTTCTACTTCAACTTCGTTTTTAGGTTTTGGTCTTATTGTTTCAACTTCTTCTT
>JAGZJH010000034.1 GCA_018365815.1 Erysipelotrichaceae bacterium | reverse complement strand
ATAAAAAAATCGTTAAATTATATGAGTCCTAGTGAGTACAGACAAAACTTGAATTTAGCTTAATTAATAAGTCCAAGAAATTGTCCGCACCTCCAACCCTTTTTGTTATTTATATTAACAACCAAATAGTTTAACATAGCCATATATTTTTGCCTTTTCATACCAATGTTTAAAAATTCAATTTATTTCTATTGTATTATAAGTTATAAAAATTGCATTTTATTCATTAGTAAAAGATAAGAAATGTTATAGATGTTATAATTCTTACATAAACCTCTTTATTATTTTTTAAAGAAACTTATCTAAAGTTTCTTCAACTTTCTTCATCTTTTTCACTCGAGGATTCTCAACGACTTTTCCTTTTGTTATAACCATTGAAACATGCCTTAAAGCCTCTAAAGAGTTTAACGGATTATCCTTTGTAACAATCATATCTGCCTCTTTACCTATATCAATTGTCCCAACACAATCATCAATACCTGCGATTTCAGCATTTCTCTTTGTAGCTGTATAAAGAGCAAAACGATTTGAAACGCCACAATATTTATGGAAATAATAGAGTTCTCTCCACATATCATAATGAGTAATATAAGGACACCCTGTATCTGTTCCAAGTCCAACTGGAATATTATTTTCTAAACATACTTTCGCACAATCAATAATACCTTCAAAAACAAGCTTTCCATTATACTGTGCCATTTCATTCACATGACTTACATTTCTATCAAACAAAGCAAAAGGTAAAGCAGGAGATAATGTTGCAATATGACTTGCACCTTTTTCTTTAAATAATTGGATAATCTTTTCATCAGGTTTTGCTCCATGCTCAATTGTATCTACACCATTTTCTAAAGCTACTCTCACACCTTCAGGACTTTCTACATGAGCTGCAACTTGATAACCATGAACATGCGCTTTATCGCAAGCCGCTTTGACATATTCTGCTGGCATTTTCAATAGACCTGGTTCACCTTTTTTCTTTGCATCTAAAACACCACCTGTAATCATCAATTTAATGACATTAGGTTTTCCCTCAATAATTTTATCTACATATTCTGCTGCTTCTTTAGCACTTGTTGCTTCACAGGCCAAAGAACCCGCCATATGTCCTTTGGGCACAGAAACTGCCATATTACTAGCTAAAACACGTGGACCTAAAATTTCTCCACTTTCAATACGATCACGAATGATGGCATCATAATTTTCCACACCACCCATTGTACGAATTGTTGTAACTCCACTTAATAATTGAGTCTTCGCTGATGATTCACATATTTTTTGAAGAACCAATCTTGTCAACTTATACTTTGTCACAAAGTTCACTAATTTTGTGGTATCTACTTCTTTTTTCTGAGGTTTTCCACTTGATGGTAAATGCACATGCATATTAATAAGACCCGGCATAATATACTGCCCTTTCAAATCAATCTTTTCATATCCATCTAACACATCACTTGATATTCTAACAATATGTCCATCTTCTACATAAATCACATGATTTTCAAGGATTTCCATGTCTTCGTGACCATTTAAAATCTTTCCATTGACTAAAGCATATTTCATTCTCATCACTTCCTTAATATCATTGTATTATAAACATTCTTACACAACAATGAAAAAAACCATATTCTTAAAAAGAATACGGCTTTTATTTAATGAGTACCCATACTCATTGTTTCAGGTAAAGTACTTCCTCCATCAATAACAAATTGAGAACCTGTAATATAACTAGATTCATCACTCCCTAAGAAAGCAAATAACTCTCCCACTTCAATAGGCTTCGCAAGTCTTTTCATCGGTACACCTACTGCAATGTCATTAATTGCACTTTCTGGATCATCAGGATTTGATTCCACAGCCATCTTTTCAACCATTGGTGTTCTGGCATAACCAAGTTGTGAACAATTAACACGAATATTTCTATCAGCATATTCAACAGCTAAACATTTTGTAAGTCCCACAAGTGCTGATTTTGTCATAGCATAAGCAGCTTCTCCTGCATCAGCTACCAAATCACCAGTCACTGAAGAAGCAATCACAATACTTCCTTTACCTTGCTTTAACATATACGGAATAACAGCTTGACAAGTATTCCATACCCCTTTGATATTGACATCAATATGAAAATCTCTCATTTCATCAGTCATTTCTTCAAAAGGGGCTAAACGACAAACACCCGCATTACAACATGCAATATTCACTTCTCCAAATGCTTCTACTGTTTTTTTCACAGCTTCTTTCATTTGTTCCTTATCTGCAACATTTCCAACATAAGTTATAATATCCGCATGATATTCTTCTCTTAATTTTTTAGCTGTTTCTTCGACATTCTTATCTAAGTCTACCATACAGATCTTAGCTCCATATTTCACATACGCTTCAGCAATCCCTTCACCAAGACCAGCAGCTGCCCCAGTAATCAATGCGACCTTTCCATCTAATTAACCCATAATCATCTTCTCCTTGTCTTTTTTATTATCGTAACAAATCCTCTGCTTATAGGCAATAAAAATTCAATTTTAAACATCTTTAATCAACGAAAATGTTGAATGCAAATATCTTGTATAATTTGTAACGCCTTAGACATATACTTATTCTTATGTCTTACAAAATGAAAATCTCTAATCATATGAACATCTTCTATAGGCAATATAATTAAACGACCATCTTCAACTTCCTTATCTATCATTCTTTTTGAAAATATAGCTATTCCTCTACCATGTATAACAGCATTCTTAATTGCTTCCGTATTGGTACTACAAAAAATCCTATTTAATTCAATACCATTTTGTTCTAGGAATTGCTCATATTGATTTCTTTCAGTACTTCCACTTTCCCTACTGACATAATTTTGTCCATGTAACAATTCTAAAGTCATCTTCTTCTTATTCGCAAAAGGATGTTTTTTTCCACATACAATCACAAGTTCATCCTTACACATAGGAATAGAAGTTAAACATTCATCAACCACAAAACCTTCAATCAAACCAATATCAATTTCATTCGTTAATAAAGCTTGTTCTACTTCAGATGAATTCATAACCTTCACATGAAATTCACATTTAGGAAGCACTCTTTCTATCTCATCTAAGATATCATTAATCAAACAAGTTCCTATAGAAATACTACAACCAATTTGTATTTGTGTTTTCTCTACTGACTGATTCATTATATCTTCCATCTGTTTATAAGAATCTAAAATATGACGAGAAAAAGATAGTAAAAGTTCACCATCTTTTGTGAGATATAATCTTTGTGAAAGACGTTCAAATAATTTAACACCATAATGTTCTTCTAACTCTGCTATGGCTAAACTAATACTTGGTTGAGATAAATGCAATTTTTTAGCGGCTTTGTTCATGCCTCCAGCTTCCACAACAGCCATAAAGATAGTTAAATGTCGTAAGGTCATAAATGGTCCTTTCTTGCTAAATAGCACCTAATAATACATATATGAATGTACCTATAATACCACTTCCTAAAATAATTGCAATGGCACTCGTTTTATACTTTCGTAAAATAAATAATGAACCTATAAAAATAACCAATTCTACCAAACGAAGATTATGAAATACAACATTTTGTAGTTCTGCTTGAAATAAGCCTAACATCAAAATAGAAGCACCTGCCGAAGCAATTAATGCCACTACAGCCGGACGCATAGAACCCAATACAACTTGCACACCATTCACATTACGATATTTATAATAAAAATGAGCTAATATGAGACAAATACAAAATGAAGGAATAATACAACCAATTGTACATAACAACACACCAGGAATACCTGCAATTCGCATTCCAACAAAAGTTGCTGAATTAATTGAAATTGGTCCCGGAGTCATTTCTGCCACAGTAATAAGATCAGAGAACTCACTTAATGTCATTAATCCATAGATATTCACAATTTGCTCTTGAATTAATGGAATTGCAGCATAACCGCCTCCCACACTAAATAAACCAACTTGAATAAATGCAATAAATAACTTAGCTAATAACATTGTTCATTCCCCCTTTCTTTTTATTTTTGATAGTTTGAACAATCAAATCTAAAATCCCAATTCCAAGACATGTAAGAATAATAATCATGGCACTAACTCCTAATAAATAAGTTGCAACAAAAGCCATCAACATCATCGCTATATATAAAAGTCGCTTTGTATGAACAACATTTGTCGCTAAATTGATAACCACATCAAAAATAACAGCCGCAACACCAGCACGCATGACTTGTAATGCTATATTAATATATGGATTTGTACGAAATTGTTCATAGAACACAGAAATCACGGAAATAATAATCATTGGTGGAAGAATTGTTCCTAAAACAGCTATTAAAGAACCAATAACACCTGCAATACGATACCCAATAATAACTGAAGCATTAACCGGTAATGGTCCTGGAGCAGATTGTGTAATGGCAGTAACATCTAACATTTCATCTTCCTCTAACCACTGCAATTCTTCAACATATCTTTTCTTCATCAAAGAAACAATAACAAAACCTCCTCCAAACGTACAAGCACTTAGTACAAACATTGATTTAAATAAAACCCATAATCGACTATAATCTTTTTTTATCATATTTTACCCCCTAAATATTCACGTCGCTATTCTAACACGCACATTCATATATGTAAAATATATAATTATTATAAAGCTTATAAAAATACTTAATAAGAAAAAACGTTAAATGATTTTACACATTTAACGAAATATATCATTGTTGTGGGATTAAAATTAACTCACATGTACATTCCAGATACTTTTGTTGGAGTTGTCCATTTATTGCTTTTGTAGCTTTATCCAAATCATCCACTACCATCATTTCTTCTTCTATTTGAAAATAGATAGCTATCCATAAATGTCTCCCTGTCTTCGTAACATCATAGAAAACAGGTATAAATTCATAATTCTTTAAAATAGTCTGACACAACACCTTTATATCATCAATATACGCTTCATCAGGAGAAAATAAGAATACATCTTTAATAGCTCTCCATAAAATTCCTATACTCTCTGGTAGCATAAAAACTATAACTAACACCGCAATCACTTGATCAAAGTAGGGTGAAATAAATGAAAAAGGTGTATATTTCAAATATAAGGATACAAAGAAAGCAAATGACATCCCTAAACTATAAACAATGTCCATTTTCCAACCCAATAACTCAGCTTCAATCGTTGAAGATGATAGATTCTTATTCATTCTTTTCATCATCACAAAAATCACAATACTCGCCAATCCTAAACACAATTGAAATAATGAAATTTGAGCATTATTAACAACACTCCCTCCAGACAAAGCTGACTCTATAATCTCAACAGAAACACTCATTGTTACAGATAACATCATCACACTTTTTATAATAACAAAAATAGATTCAACTTGAAAATATCCATATGGATGCTTTTCAGAAACAGGCTTATAAAACAAAGGTGTTAAAAATAAAAGTAAAGCAATAAATACCAATTCTGAAGCATCATAAACTGCATCTGTTAATGCTGATTGAGAATGACTATATATCGCAAAAACAAACTCTATAATTGCAAACAATAACCCTGACACAAAAGATATCATCAAAATCTGTTTCTCACGTTTTTCACTCATTTCCTTAAACAAATCTCCTTTATATACAAAAACAGGTCAATCAAAAGCAGTATCTTATGATTACCTGTTTTTAAAAATCATTATTTTTTCTTATGAATAAATTTCACAATTTCACACACAAGAGTAGTAGATAAACATAACATCAAGCAGATACCCCATTGAGCAGCATTTAAAGGTTGTAATTTAAAAATGAAACTCAATTCAGGAACTGCAAGTATAACAACTTGTAATAATAAACCAGCAGCTAACGCTCCCCATAAATAAGGATTGTTAAATAAAGAACGATTTAAAATAGATTCACTACTCTTTACATTAAACGAATGAACCAATTGACAACCACACAATGTAATAAATGCCATTGTCATTCCCACTGTATGATCTTGACTATTACCAATAGCATAAGCAATTAATGTCAACACTCCAATCATTAATCCTTGCCATGCAATTGTAAAACCAAGTCCACCAGAGAAAAATCCTTCATTTTTACCTCTTGGTTTACGTTTCATAACATTCTTTTCTGTAGGTTCCATTCCTAATGCAAAAGCTGGTAAACTATCAGTAATCAAATTCACCCAAAGTAAATGAATAGGTAATAATGGAACACCAAATTCATAAGGTGTTATAAATGAAATCAAAGATGCACCAAAGATTGTAATTACTTCACCAATATTACTTGATAATAAGAATTGCACATCTTTCTTAATATTATCAAATATACCTCTACCTTCTTTTACAGAAGTAATAATTGTCGCAAAATTATCATCAGTCAAAATCATACTTGCTGCCCCTTTAGCAACATCATTTCCTGTAATACCCATTGCACATCCAATATCTGCTGCTTTTAAGGCTGGAGAATCATTCACTCCATCACCAGTCATCGCAACAATTTTACCTCTTTATTACTAATTTCTAATTAGTTTATATATATTTATTTACAAATACATATATTGAGAGGTTTTTGCTATGGAACATAATCGCTCGCCACCAAGATTTCTTTTTATTTATCAATCATAAATAAGGAGGAAATCAAAGTGAAAGATTATAAATATGATTATAAAAGAAGTAGTTTTAAAGAAGAAAAGTCAAATGGAAAAACAACATATTATATACAAGTTGATAATCATTACATAGAAGTGGATAGAGCGGTATATAGGGTATGCAAAGCCAGTTATGATAAAATTCGATACACTCATAAAATTGAAGTAGCTAAATCAATCGTTTATTACAAAGAAATTGATTTAGCTACTTTTTTTATTGTTCAAGAAGATGAATTATCTATCATCGATAAAATTTGGTTAAGAGATTTATACAACATTATTTTAAAAGAGGTCAATCAATTACCACATCCCGATAACAAAATTGGGAAACTCGCTTTTATTGATGATCTTAATGATACTCAAATTGCTGAAGTATTACATATTCCACGAACTACTGTTGCATATCGAAAGAAGATAATTCAAAAACAAATTCAGGAAAAAATTAAAAATCTTTGTCAAATTGAATAACATATTTCGCTTGGATGGGTGAAAGAACTATTGGTTCAAGGAGGCAAAGATTATGAAAACCAATTTAAATGTTTGGATACACTGCCGTATCAATCCACACTCACCAAATGCATTATTGAATTATCAGTATGATGAGTTATCCAAGTTTGCGAAACAGCAAGATATGCAGATCGTTGGAGCAACTAAAATTATTTCTGATGGAAAATTTATGGATAACTTTTCATATCGTTCCATGATTACTTGTATTCGTAGAAATAGAGTAGATGCAATTCTTATGTACAGTCCATTAAGAATTTCTATTTATCCAGACTTATATGAAGAATTTAAACTGTTCTGTAAATTGAATAAAGTATCCGTTATTTGTCTATGTGATTTTGAATAAACCGTACTGTTATGAACAGATATAGATGTCGTGATCCTCCAAAAAATGGTTTTTTCATGAAAGGAGGGCATCATGACGTACAATTACAAAGGAGAATATAAAAAATGGTTACGTTGGAAAACTAAAGAAGAAAAAGTATTAAGAGATTTAAATGTAAGTGAATCTATCATAAAAGAACTTCATGATTTTGATTGGCAACAATTTAATTCAGATAGAAGATTCAAACGCCATCAAGATATTACTAATGATATTTATTTCTTGATTGCACCATACTTTGATAAAAAGGAAATCAATAGCATTGAAGATATACTTGATGTAATTGAGTATGAAGCTTTTTATGAGTATCTGAAGGAACAAGAACCAGATGTTTTAAATATCATCCTATTAAGAATTCAAGGCTATTCAGTAAAAGAAATTTCATCAATTTTAAATATTCCAACGAGTACCATTTATCACAAAATCAAAGAAATTAAAAATTTTTTGACGAATTTTAGAAAATAAGCCGTTTTCAAGGCATATATAGTGAAGGCACTTAAAAACACCTTCAACTTGATCCTTGAAAACCGAATAACATCTATTAGATACGTTCCTAGTAAGTGAGCCTTCCAGTCGATACGCCATGACCAGCGATATGCGAGCGAATATATATTGATCTGCAAAAACAATTAGCAAATGTTCGGCAATGATACTTATTAGCAATAATGATACTCCTGTAATGCAGTCGTATGAGTTACCATACGAGGGTGAAATTCCCGTGAAACAGTGCAACTGTTTGTCTAATAGAATCCCTATTGTTTTCGGGTAGTCAGGGAAAAATAGAAAACAACGATTCATAATTAATCAACCAGATTCTATAAGAGTCTGGTTTTACATAGGAGGATCCCAATGAAAATTAAGAGAGGACAAATCTATTTAGTTGATTTAAGTAAAGGATATGGTTCTGAACAAGGTGGAGTAAGACCAGTATTAGTTGTTCAAAACAATAAAGGTAATAAGTATAGTCCAACAATCATTGTTGCTTGTATTACGAGTAAAGCCTATTGTAAGCACCATTTACCAACACATTACTATATTCCAGATTCTGCTGGCTTGAAATATCCTTCCATTGTCATGATGGAACAAATCAAAGTCATTGATAAAAGTAGAATCATTAAATATATAGGAAGTGTTTCGCCTAGATTTATGAAACTATTAGATAAACGTATTTTAATTAGTTTAGGTATGAACTATAAATATAGAAAATTTAAATGATGTCAAATATGTAATATTGCCATTGAATTAGAATTTGCACATTTGTTCATGTATAAGGACAAAGATAAAATGAAGAGGAGATGATATAGATGAAACCTGTATTATGTGAAAAGAAGACTTACACTGTTCAAGAAATTATGAAAATTTTAGGTATTGGTAAAAATGCTGCTTATCAATTAGTAGAACAAAATAAGTTTAAGTCTGTAAGAATTGGTTCATCAATACGAATCTCAAAAGAGTCATTTGATAAATGGCTCAATGACATTTTATAAAACTGGAGGACAATTCAATGGCAATTATTACAAAAAGAAGAAAGGCATTTACTGTTATTTATCAGCAAGTTGATGAGAATGGTGTTTGCAAACAAATTTATGAAACTTATTATGATTATCAAAGTGCACTTGTTAGAAAGAATGAAGTAGAGAATACTAATGATGTTAATGAAATGAATATTGATTTAAATACAACCATAAAGGATTTTCTAATTCAATATGTAGCCAAAATTGGAATTCATCAATGGAGCAATTCACGATATGAAAGCAATAATGGGTTAATAAATAACTACATTTCAAAAGTTATTGGTAAAAAGAAAATTAAAGATGTTACTCCTGATTTTGGACAGAAAGTAATTAATAAGCTTCAAAAGACACCTGCTCTTGGTAAAAGAAATCAACAAAAGACAGAGTATATTCCTACTGGTATGATAAGGTCTTGTTATGTATTACTAAAATCATCATTCGATTATTTAGTATTTCAAAAATTGATTGAAAGTAATCCGTTTTATGATTGTATTGTGCCAATTAAACAAGATAAAAAAAGTAAAAATGAATGGAATATAGGTTATGTTGAACATCTGTTTAATAAGATTTATGATATACGTCTATTTATCTTCATGCACATTATGTTTTCTACTGGTTTAGACATTAGAGAAATTGGTGGATTATCATGGGACGATGTATTTATTGATGATGATTTAATAGCAAATGATCAGTGTTATATTTATTCAGATAAACTGTTAGATCGATTGAATAAAAATACAATTCAACAACTTGATCCAAAAAGAATTATTAAACAATTTGCATGTGTGGGTTTTAACCAAACAAATACTAGCCTTACACTATTATATAAGGAAGTGCCCAAGAAAAGAGTTCATATCCATAAAGAAGTTGCTATACTATTAAAAAATTGGAAACAAAATCAAGAAGATTTCATGATAAATGAAAATCCCTATAATTTACTAATTACATTGGTAAATGGAAAACCATGTGATGATAGAAATATATCAAAGTTATACCATAAAGTTTGCGAACAAGCGCATTTTAAAGGTTTATCATTGACAAAATTTAAAAACTTCTCTCAAAGAATAAGAACTCATGATTCAATCACAAATGCAGATTACTATTATTCTAATATTGATAAACCTTTAGATTTACCAAAACAACCCGTATCAACGACTCATGTCTTTCAATTAAATAGAAAGAAAATAAACGAGAAGATTAAAATTAAAACACCTGAACCTAAAAATGAAGAAATGAATATATTACTACAGCAACTTAAAGATAATCCTGAATTAAAAATGAAATTGATTGAAAAGCTCAAAGCGGAACTATAACTGTTTCGCTTTTTTACAGTTTAAAAATTTGTACATTCGATTTTATTTTTAATTTTTCCTAGAATTATCTTGTAAACAACGAAAGGAGAATGATTTATGGCATCAATACAAAAAAGAAATAAGAAATATGCTGTTGTTTATACTTACGATGATGGAAAAGGAAATAAAAAACAAAAATGGGAATCATATGATAGCTATAATGAAGCTAGAGTAAGAAAATCTCAAATAGAGAGTCAACAAGATAACAAAACATTTATTGTCCCAAATGCACAGACAGTCAATGAATTCTTGGACTTATTTATTGATCTGTATGGTGTGAAGAAATGGTCAATGAGTACCTATGAAAAAACTTTACGAGATTTTGATAACTATGTACGTCCAATATTAGGAAATATAGCATTGCAAGATATAACTCCATTGATAATAGAGAAGTATTATCGTGATTTATTGAAAACCGATAGTGCTGCAAATCGAATTTTAAAAACTAAACATAAAGTTTCTACTGGAACAATTAAAGCTTTAAACAAAAGTTTAAAATGTGCATTTGGTATGGCAGTGAAATGGGAATTAATAGCAAAGAATCCATTTCTCAATGTTGATCCACCAAAACATGTTTACAAGAAAAGGGATATTTGGACTTCAGATATGATTATTACAGCTTTAGATCATTGTGAAGATCCAAAACTTGCTATTGCGATTCACTTATCTTTTGCATGTTCATTACGTTTAGGTGAATTGCTAGGACTTCGATGGAAAGATGTATTTATTAGTGATGAATATCTAGAAAAAGATGACGCTCACATATTGGTAACTTGTGAATTAGAGCAAGTATCGGCTAGAGCATTACACGCATTAGACGAAAAAGATGTAATCTTTACTTTCCCAAATCGTATACCTAATAAAACTTATAAAACTGCTATGGTATTAAAAAAGCCTAAGACAGATAGTAGTGTTCGTAAAGTATGGTTACCTAGAACATTAGCTTTGATATTACGTGAATGGGAAGAAGAGCAACAAAAATATAAAGAATTCTTCGGTGATGAATATACTGATTATGATTTAGTCATTAGTTTTGAAGATGGTAGACAATGCTCACATAATGTAATACGAAAGTCATTAAAAAAATTAACAGATGAAACTGGATTACCAGCGATAGTTTTTCATTCATTCCGTCATTCAAGTACAACATATAAACTAAAACTAAATCATGGGGATATAAAAGCTACTCAAGGAGATACGGGACATTCACAAGCAGATATGGTCATGGAAGTATATAGTCACATATTAGACGAAGATCGTAAAGTTAATGCACAAAAATTTGATGATACTTTTTATAAGAATTCTGGTAATGGTGTGGATTATCAAAAGAGTCAATCTAGTGAAGTTGATATAGATTCATTAGTTGATGCATTAAAGTCCAATCCAGAGTTGATGTCACAATTAGTAGAGGCATTAAAATAAATAAAAAAACACTTATTTCAGAGAGTTAATCACTCAAAAGAAGTAAGTTTTTTATTTCATTAAAAAAGCTTGCTAATTTTCAAATTAGCAAAACCCTCATTTTCATTAGCAAAAATAGGGTCAAAAAAGTTCGAATCCGATTAAAAAAAGCAACCAGTTAAAAACTGATTGCAATCTAAATAAACGAAGTAATTTAAAAATTTACTTGAATTTATTTATTTTTATTAAAATAGCTCAGTAGTTAAAATGAGCCCTATTTATCGGCAAAAATGGCGCCCTCGATTGGACTCGAACCAACCACAGATCGCTTAGGAGGCGATTCCTCTATCCTGATGAGGTACGAGGGCAGGTGTTAAATATTTAAGATTTTGCTAATGAAAAGGGCTTAGCTTAGCTTCCCCTTAGGAGGGTCTCGTTATATCCATTTAACTAACGGGGAATAATGTTCATATAATGTCATAGATGATTATACAATAACACCATGCACATTACACTTAAAAAGGGTACAATCAATCTTACCAAACTACAAAACACCTATTCACTAAAAATCTACCCATCAAATTCAAGTGAGTTAAAAAAACTCACTCTATCCACTCTCACAAAAACTACCAATCTTAATTCAACACATTCAACATTAAAAATATTTTACCATAAACTAAAATGATTTAAAAGAACCAAATTATCATCAGGTAAGTTCTTTTGCACTTTTATAAGCTAATATATCTCCAATAACCATACGAATTACTACAATAAGTGGGACCCCTATAAACATTCCAACAAAGCCCCATAAACCGCCAAACAAAGTAATTGCAAAAATAATCCAAAACGGACTAATTCCCACTGAATCACCTAAAATAGCCGGACCTAAAATCAAACCATCAAATTGTTGTAACGCAAAAATAAACAACGCTACCCAAAACGCCTTAATCGGACTCATAATAATAAAAGTAATAATAACTACCGGAATACCGCCAATAAACGGTCCAAAATAAGGAATCATATTAGTGATCATAATAATTAACGCCAATACAAAAGCAAACTTAATTTTAAGAAGTGATAACCCAACTAAAGCAATAATCCCAATAATTAAAGAATCAATTGCCTTTCCATAAATAAAATCAGAAAAAATACGATGTATTTTTAAAGCATAAACATGAATAAATTGGATTTTCTTATCATCAATAAAAATCGAAGCCACTTGATCAAAAATATGCATTAAATTACGACGTTCAAATAAAAAATACGGACAAATAACAAGTCCCATCAGCCATGAAAAAACGGTACTAGCAGTACTGATTGCGCCTTGTGCATACTTAAAAATATCCAAATTAAAAAACGAATCAACCGGCAATTGAGTTTCCTCTAATAAAGGCTCAATCCATGAAAGTATTTTCTCATTTTTAATAACATTAGATAAAAACGTTTCTAATTCTTCATAAAATTGCGGTGCTTTAGAAAGAAAATCGATGATATTATTAATAGTTAATGGAATTAAATAAGTCATTAAGACAATTAAAATAAACAAAAAAGAAAAATAAGTAATAAACACACTTAGTGATAATCGTTTTTCAATAATCTTTTTATTTTTTGTCTTCAACAATAAACTCTCTACCCCTTTACAAAGCGGATATAAAAAATAAGCCAATGCTCCCCCTACAATAAAAGGTAGTAAAATAGATAAAATTAATTGAACACCCTTATACAACACTCCTAAACTATCAAACATTTTATAAAACACAATGATCGCCACTGCCAATAAAAAAATTTCAATATATCGCTTTATTCTTTCTTTTTTCACAAACTCACCCATTTCTTAAATACATTATTTAATAAAAACGAAATAACTGCCATTCCTAACATAAAACCAGTCACAACATCACTAAAATAATGAACACGTAAATAAATACGACTAAAACCTATTAATAAAATTAAACACTCGCACCCTATCATCATCACTTTCTTATATCTCAAATGACTTTTAGAGATTAAATAAAACAACGTTCCATAAAATGCCATAGCACTACATGAATGTCCACTAGGTAAACTATATCCACTCGCTTCAACAAGCATCATTAACGGACGTTCACGAGTGAATATTAATTTTAAAGTGGCATTCACTAAAAAAGCTAAAGTCACATTCGTCGCTAAAATAATCCCCCATTTTCTATTAATCGCAATAAAGGTTAAACATACAATAAAGTAAAATGGTGCAGAACCTAAATTAGATACCCACTTCATTAATATTGTTACCCAAGGAAAGTGAATAAATCCAACTAAATGATAAAAAAATTGATCCAAAGGAAGAATGATTTCACTTTTAATTAGTAAAATCATTATAAATACAACAGACAAACAAAATAAAATAATCTTATTTTTATCTTTCACTTAATACTTCACTCATTTTTTCTTGAATACGACTTTGGACAAGATGAGCCACTTCAATAGTACTCATTTCTTCATATTCATCAGGATAAATTGGATCTAAATAATGAATTTGTGCTGTTACACGTTTAATTGAATTACTATCAAATACCTTATAACAATCTATTAATGCTACTGGTACAATAGGTTTTTTAACATCAATCGCAGTTTTAAAAGTTCCACCTTTAAACTCCAACATTTCATTTTGTTTTTTAGAACGTGTTCCTTCAGGGAAAATAATATAATTTACACCTTCACCAATTTCCTTAGTAACTGCTCTCATTACCTTCATTGAAGCCCTTAAATTAGAACGATCCATCGGTTTTGCATTCAATGCCTTAATAATTGACTTTACTACAATCACCTTTTCAAGTTCTACTTTAACCACTGCAGTTAGTGGTCGACTATGTGTATGTGCAATAATCAAAGGATCAAACAACCCTTGGTGATTAGGGGCAATTAAATACCCATTTTCTTTAGGTAATTTATCCTCACCGCTAACTACCACATCAACCCTTGCGACCTTAATCACTCGATTAATAAAACTACGTACAAAGCGATAACGTTCATCTAAACTATATTTTTCAGTATTTTCATATTTTTTCAACTGGATTAACCAATACGGAACAATCCATAACACACGTAATACAATTAAAACTATTCTTTTCATTTGACTCTCCTATAAATTTCTAATCTAAAAGTTTTAAATAAAATAACTTCTACACACTTAAACTCCTTTAAACTAAATTTTGGAAAATATGTATCTCCGATGTAAGTTCCCGGAATTTTTGAAATAATCAACTCATCTACATAATCTAAAGATTGTTTGTAAATCGAAGCTCCTCCACAAACATAAATCTTTTCATTACAATTTTTATAATACTTCAACAATGGTTGTAACTGATTGCATACCAAAACTTGATTACTTAAAATATTCAAACAGCTTTGACTGACAACGATTGTCCGACGATTTGGTAAAGGTCTACCAATGATTTCAAAAGTCTTTCTTCCCATAATAATGGTATGATTCATAGTCGTTTTTTTAAAATGCTCTAAATCCTCTGAATTGATCCAAGGCATACCATTATTAGTCCCTTTTTTACCAATTAAAAAATTTGAATCACAAGCAACAATGATTGAAATCAATCACAACACCACCTTTTTAAACGTCATTACCTGACTTACTGAAATAACAGTATAGCATAAGTCTTGAATAATGTCATAAAATAAATTAATTCTTTGACTTTTGACGTTGTTCCATTTCCCTTTTTACAAGTGTTTCTTCATAATTTTCAATTTTATTTTTTAAATATGTCACTACTTTCTGTAAATTTTCAACTTGTAAAGTTAATTCATTAAGTTGTTCAACTAATATTTGTTTACGTTCTGAGATTGTATGCTCCCCTTCATTAAATAAATCAACATATTTTTTAATTCCCTCAATACTTACCCCTGAAGTTCGCATACATTTAATAAAATTTATTCTTCGTAAATCTTTTTCCTCATATTCTCGATGTCCGCTTTCATTTTTAGTAACCGGATCCATAAGTCCTATTTTTTCATAATATCTTAAAGTTGCACTACTAATATTAAATTGTTTACTCACTTCTTTAATAGTCATTTTTTTATCTCCTTTTAAACGATCTAAAAGATCAATTAGATTGTACTTTCTTTAATACCATTATAACTAAAACAAACTGTAAATATCAAATTCTTTTTAAGAATATCGATGAAGATTTTTAAAATATTTTCATTTTATACTTTACAAATGACTTTTATTCATATATAATAACTATTGCCTTAAATGATATGGCGATCGTGGTGAAGTGGTTAACACACCAGATTGTGGCTCTGGCATGCGTGGGTTCGATCCCCATCGATCGCCCCAATTGATAAGGTAAAGATACTTCGGTATCTTTTTTATTTTATTAAAAACTTATATCCAAAAATAATCTAAAAACCGTACTGAAATTGATAGTATTCTTTGTTCCCTCTCGTGTCAAACCGATGATAGATTATTTTTGATATTTTATAAACGCAGTTTATACTTTATTTTAACACATATCTGCCATCTCTTTAACTATAAACTCTTTCAATTTTTTCTTATCTGGAAGATGTAACATATATGTAGAAACAAACAATTGATTATCCATTCTAGACAATGCGTATTCAACCATCTCATTACCTTTGTCCGTACATAGTAATATGCCTACAGGCGGATTATCTCCCTCTATCATTTCGTGCTTTTTATAGTAACCAACATAAGCATTTAACTGTCCTAAATCTTCATGTCTAAATTCATCATTTTTTAGTTCAATAATTACATTACAGTGCAGCAATCGATTATAGAAAACTAGGTCTACGAAATAATATTTATCGTCAATAATAATTTTCTTTTGCCTTGCTTCAAAACAAAATCCTTGACCAAGTTCAATCATGAATTCTTGTAAATGATCCATAAGAGCTTGCTCTAAATCTGTTTCAGATACAGACTCTTTTACATCCAAACCAAGAAATTCAAATGTAAATGGATCTTTAATCGTCGGTAAAAATGTATTATCTTTTCCCTTTGTTACTTCTAATAACTGTTTTGGATTTTTACTAATACCAGCTCTTACATATAGATTAGTCTTTATTTGCCTTCTTAGTTCCCTTACACTCCAATTACACTTAATACATTCTGTTTCATAAAAGAATCGTTCAAATTCATCTTCTAATACCATAATTTCTCTAATATGAGAAAAAGATAAATTATTCAAAAGTGTATCTGCATCCGTTTTAAATTGATTAGATATCTTAAAATCTTTTGAATCAGTAGATAAAGCAAAAAGGTTCGACACTGTCGAACCAATTTGAGGATACACGAGATAAAACTGACGACAACTTTTAAATAAAGTTACATTCATACCTTTTTCGTCAATTTGTTTTTCTAAATTCTTTAATAGATTTGCACCATATTCCGCTCTATCACTTCCACCTTGTTCATACTCAACAATATAATAACCTATTGCCCAGTTTCTAAGTGTCATTGATTGATTTACTGCTCTTTTAGCAGCGTTACTAGCTTTGGCACTTATTTCCTTTATACTGCTTGCTAGTAATTCAAACTTCATATTTTCAGCCATATACTAAACTCCTTAAAATTTACGATATTTTCTCCAAAGTAGAGTTCCAACCAAACTAACACCAGATGTACAAAATAATACAATATAACTAAATAAATTTGTCTGATCTCCGGTCTTTGGGCTATCTGGTTTTACAGAAGTATTTGGGATTTCAAATTTATCAGGTTTATTTGGTTTGTTAGGTTTACTAGGTTCTACAGGTTCTGGTTCTTTTGAAACTTCTTTAACACTTACTGGTATCAACGTCATGAAGATAACGAAATTGTTTTCAAAACCGAGCATGCCTTTGAATTCATTAAAAACTTATCATTCACATACCCGAAAAAGGCTTCAATATGCTGCGCTATTATGGCCTTTACGCTATGGCTGATAAACGTACTGCTGAATTAATCCATTTAGTTAAACGTCATGTACGAAAAATTATACGTATAAAGAAACACTGGATTTTCCGTATCGAACTATCTTTTCATTATGATCCGCTAAAATGTCCATGTGGCGGATACATGAAATTTGATAACATCTATATCCCTAATTGTCCTGCACATCCACCGCCTACTATGCTAAAATATTCTCAGTATATTTAAGATGGAGGTGAAAATCATGACTACAACATATCTTGTAGATGGAAAACCTATGACAGAAGCAGAATTTGCACAAAGATTAAGGGATAGATATGTGGAAAATCCTCCAGAAGGTTACACTTCTGAAGAGATTTCTCGCATGAAGGATGATGATATCCTTGACATGGACTATTTTCTACATGAATAATTCTCAAGTGGGGGTATCCCCTTTATTTCTATGCGCTATTTTGCTTAAGCATCTTTTCTACACTTGAAAAGGTGCTTTTTTCTTTAATTTCTTTATATCGATATTTCCTGTATAATAAAAAAAGCTTAAGAAGATTTTTCTCTCTTCTTAAGATTAATACTAGCATTTACCTGATTATAACAATATGATTTTGATAAATACTTTAATTAAAATTTTGCTTTGTCATACTTCTTAACCCAAGCTTTAAATTCTTGCCACTTATCTTCATGTTCCATAAAATATTTAGGATATTTTTTTCCTGTTATATCTCCATGTCTAATAACATGATTCCTTGATATATTATATTTATCACAAAGCCATGCTGTTAATTTTACTGTATATTATTATCTAAAAAAACAACTTAATATAGATGTAGAAATAGTTGGTCTTGATTTAAAAGAAAATGTTATAAATCTTTGCAACAAAATTGCACAAGAATTAAATTATGAAGGCTTAAAATTCCAGTTAGGTGATATAGCAGACTACCAAGATACAGGATGTGATATGGTAGTCACACTTCATGCTTGTGACACTGCAACTGATTATGCACTAATAAATGCAGTAAAATGGAATACTAAAGTAATATTGTCAGTTCCTTGTTGCCAACACGAATTATTTAAACAAATCGACAGTCCTATTAATAACCCTATGCTAAAACATGGCATCATTAAAGATAAATTTACTGAACTTTTAACCGATGCCTTGCGTGGACTAAAACTAGAATCTGTAGGTTATGATGTTTCAATGATAGAATTCACAAGCCTTGAACACACATCAAAAAACATTATGATTAAAGGGATTTTAAACAAAAATGCATCTACTGATTACAAAACTAAAGCTTTAAATGAATACCAATTATTGAAAAAAGAATATGACGTAAAACCTACTATTGATTTATTAAAATAAAAATCTATTAATCTACAATCGTGTGGTTGACAAATCTAGTATTTACGGGTAAATCTAGTGTTTGATAATAATAAATGTCTCAATATTCTTTCATTTTTAGGATATTTATCACTATTCATTTTTACTCTATGTAAATATATAAACCAATTAAGATAAGATTGTAGATTATTTATATCCATACCTAAAAATCTTCTAAGATATCTTTTAAGCCAACTACACATATTGTTGATTAAAGACATTTTTTTCTAAATATAATTCATCTTTTGAATTAGCTTTGTAATATTTTTCAGTACAATTTAGTTCTTGAATTAACCGATAATGCGAGTAATCACCATCATGTATTATATTAGAACCTTCTTTAATGTGTAATTTAAGAGCTTTTGATATTCTTTTACTAGATGGTTTTGCATGTCCTGCTATAGTAGCTATCATATTCTTATTACTATCAATAGCCACCACAATACAGATTTTTGATTTAGATAATCCTCTTAAGTGTTTACCTTTACTTATAGCTTCAACTTCATAGTCTTCAATATAAGTTTCATCAATCCATACGTTATCACTTAACATCAAATTTTCTTGATAATTATTAACTGTAGAAAATATCTTCTTACGCCATAATTCAGCAGTATTAGTTGATATTTGTAATATTTCACACATTAATTCAAGTGGTACATTATAAGTCATTAATTCAATATAATATACAAGTTTATGTAATGATATTTTAGATCCATTAAATATTGAATTACTAAGCAATGTATAAGATGTATCACAATTATTACATCTATATCTTTTGTGATTGGCATTAGTATGGCCATCAAGATGATATGCAGATGATAAACATTTAGGACAAGTGGGAGTTCTACTATAATGTATAGCAGCTTCTTCAAAAGTTGTATAACCATATTTTGTTTATCTATTCTTTTATCTATAGCTTTCAATAAATAATCAAAATCTTCACTAGACAATGAAAAAACATAATCCTCAAATGGATTACTCTTCTTAGACATATAAAAATCCTCTAATGTCTAAGTAGTTATCCAATCAAGGATATGTCGCCAAACACAGAAAACTGGATAACTACTTAGACACTTTCTGTGTTATTTGGCATATCTATTATATCAATATTGACAATACAAATGACTATTTATTTACCACACGATTGTAGATTATTAGAAATAAAAAATCAAATATTCTCTTGCAAAAATCTGTATATTTATGTTATTATAGCAATATTAGCAAAAAGCTAGCACTCTGGAGAGTCTCCCAAACAATGGAAGCGCCGAAGGTGGAGGTCAAAGAAATATCTTTGATGAGTCTCTCAGGCACAAAGGACAGAGCATAAATATTCAATCTATGCAAAAGTCTTACTCCGGAGAGCTGTGAATAACGCAGCTCTTTTTATTATGCAGGAAACTACTTTTGTTTCCAATTTAATTATTTTCAATAAGTTATACGAGAGGAGTAAAATTATGTTATCACTAGTTCAAAGTATCAACAGCGTAATGTGGGGACCTATTCTAATCACTTTGCTTTGCGGAACAGGTATCCTTTACACATTCAGACTTAAATTCATTCAGGTTAGAAAGTTTGGAACGGCTTGGAAAATGTTATTCAAAAATTTCAGCTTGAGTGGTAAAAAAAGTGAAAAAGGCGAAATGACACCATTCCAAGCTATTTCAACTGCAATAGCAGCTCAAGTAGGTACAGGTAATATTACAGGTGCTGCTACTGCATTGATTTCAGGCGGACCTGGTGCTATCTTTTGGATGTGGGTCAGCGCATTTTTCGGGATGTCAACAATTTACGCCGAAGCTACACTTGCACAGAACTATAAAACAGTAGATGAAGATGGACATGTAACAGGTGGTCCTGTTTATTACATCAGACAGGCTTTCAAAGGAAAGTTCGGAAAAGTTTTAGCTGCTTTATTCGCAGTATTTATCACCCTTGCTCTAGGTTTCATGGGTATAATGGTACAGTCTAACTCAATTAGTTCAGCTTTTACAGAAGCGTTTAATGCTAGAGGAATCAGTTTTTCACCACTTGTTTGCGGAATTATCCTTGCAGTCGTTGCAGCATTCATTTTCATAGGTGGTACAAAGAGATTATCAGCTGTAGTTGAAAAGGTTGTTCCTTTTATGGCAGTTATATATATAGCAGGAAATCTAATTCTTTTAATTTTAAATGCTTCTGCTATTCCTAAAGCATTTAAAATGATTTTCGTTTGTGCTTTTAAACCTCAGAGTATGCTAGGTGGTGCTGTAGGTATCAGTATTCAGCAGGCTATTAGATACGGTGTTGCAAGAGGTCTATTCTCAAATGAAGCTGGTATGGGTTCTACACCTCATGCACATGCACGAGCTACAGCTAAGACACCTCATGATCAGGGCCTTATCGCTATGGCAAGCGTTTTCATTGATACATTTATAATCTTAACTTTAATTGCACTTTCAATGCTTTGCACAGGTGCTTTAGATTCAGGAAAAACAGGTACTGCATTAAGTCAGCAGGCATTTATAAATACATTTGGTAGTGGCGGAGATTTATTCATCGCAATTTGCTTATTATTCTTCGCTTTCTCAACAATTTTAAGTTGGCATTTCTTTGGCTCTATCAATGTTAAGTATCTATTTGGTAAAGGAGCTATTAAGATCTACTCTCTAATCGTTGTTTGCTGTATTATTACAGGTTCAATGCTTAAAGTTGATCTTGTTTGGGAATTAGCAGATTTCTTTAATGGTCTAATGGTTATACCAAATGTTATCGCTCTTCTTGCTTTAAGTGGTGTTGTAGTTGCTATCAACAAGAGTGCTCAATTAAATAAAACTGATCGTTTAGACGATAATAAATAAATATAATACTCACTAAAAAAAGCAACTGTAATTTGAGAATTAAATCTCTTACTTATAGTTCCTTTTTTCCTTAATCAGATAATCATTATCTATGCTTCAAAATTTCTGCTATGCTAATAATAATTAGACATTTATCAATTATAACAATCTTTACTTCTTGTTAGTTCAATAAAAAAGGTGGCTTCGCCACGTTTGTGTGACTCATAATTTTTTGTGAGTCACATTTTTCTTTTCTCAATAACATTCTTTTTTGGTAAACTTATCTTAGATGATATTATGAGTGTAAAGTTTACAATTAAAGAAATATTTTCTGATCATTGGGATTCTTTCCTTTTGGATTATCCCAATGTTAGACCTATTGTTGATAAAGAAATACGTAAAGTCATTGGTTGTGGTGATTCCAAAAATGGCTGTGCTTTTTATGTCTGTCCTGATTGTGGTGCATATAGATTCGTTCCTTTCAGATGTCATTCTAGATTCTGCAATACTTGTGGTACTTCCTACCAATCTGATAGAGCTGACTGCATTGCACTTAAGCTTATCAACTGCAAGCATCGTCATGTTGTTTTTACCATAGCTGAAGAACTTCGTATATTATTTAGAAAAGATCGTTCTCTTCTTCATGTTCTTTTTCGGTCTTCTGCATAGGTTATGTCTGATTGGTTTCACAGTAAAAATCTTAAAGAACATTTTACTCCTGGTATGGTTGTTGCTCTTCACACCTTTGGTCGTGATTTAAAGTGGAATCCTCATATTCACATGCTTATCACCGAAGGTGCTTCTGGTCGCTTTACTCAATGGAAGAAGTTCAAGTATTTCCCTTTTATCATGCTTAGAAAAAAATGGATGACCACTCCAATGTCATTAAGTTATCATCATTAGGGTATAAATATTAAATTAGGTACTTACTAAAATAGTTGGTACCTTTTATTTTTTGTTAAAAACTATTGACAAAATTGTAAAAATCGAGCGCTCGTTTCACTTCGCGCTAAACGTTAAAAACGTGAAGGCGAGGTTAAATCAATATGAAATCTATAATTAAAAATATGTGCATAGATATATGTGTAAGCACTAAAAAAACTTATGCTGGAGGTCACTTATGAGTAGATCATCTAGCAAAGTGTTGTCTAAACTTAATGACAAATTAAAAATGCTCGACAATAAAAAATATGAACTTGGTGTACTTACTAAGAATTCATATTTTACTCGTAAATCTAAAAAATTATCTTTTATTGATAATATGAAAATAATTTTATCCATGGGTCAACTATCTATTAAGAAAGAATTATACAAATACTTTGATTATAGTTCTAATGTAGTATCTGCTTCAGGTTTTATTGAATCAAGAGCTAAGATAAAAGAAGAAGCTTTTAAGATTCTAATGGATGAGATTACTAAGTCTTATATATGCAAAGAAACTTACAAAGGTTACAGACTTTTAGCTGTTGATGGTTCTAGTATCACAATTGCTTTTGATGGCGAAGATTTAGATACGTATAAAAGTAATGGCAAAAATTCAAAACCACATAGTTCTTATCATTTAAACGCTTTATATGATATATTAAACCATCGATATCTAGACGCAATAATTCACGGGTGTAAGAGCACAAATGAAGTGGGTGCAATGATTGAGATGTGTGATAAATATAATGGAGAAAAAGGAATTTTTATAGCTGATAGAGGCTATAATTCTTTTAATCTATTTGAACACATCAGAAATAAAGGTAATTATTTCTTGATAAGAGTAAAAGACTTAGGTGGTAAAACAAGTATTACTAATAGATTCAAATCTCTTCCAAAAGAAGGAACTTATGATCAGGTAGTTAATATAACTTTTACGAGGTTACAAAATAACAAAATTAAGTCTCAACCAGAAAAATATATAACATTAATGTCAAATCAAAAATTTGATTTCTTAAATCATGAAAACACATTTTATGAAACATCTTATAGGTTTGTACGTATAAAAAAAGATGGTAACAAAGAAGCTTATGAAACTATAATGACTAATCTTCCTCAAGATAAATTTACAATGGAAGATATCGAGAAATTATATAAACTTTGGTACTATGTCAAGATTTCGGACTACATAAATGTAAGAAATTTAATTAATTGATACTAATTAAATAATCATGCTCATATTCATTAGGTGATTTATAAT
>JAGZJH010000033.1 GCA_018365815.1 Erysipelotrichaceae bacterium | reverse complement strand
CGTTTCGTTTTGTTCAGTTTTCAATGTCCTCTTTTCAGCCCTTTTCTTGACTGCCTGTTTATATTATCACCTTTTTTTTACTTTTGCAAGTCTTTTTTTAAAGATATTTATCATATATCCAATTTCACCCCTTATATTCAATATAATTTTATATTAATTTTTTTAATTATTTTATCTTGTATTCAAATAATTTGCATTACCTCTTTAAATTAGTTGAATTTTGTTGTTTCTTTTATCTATCTTAGTAAGATTGTATCTAACTATTTTAAGTTTTGTCATTTTATCTTTTTAATTCTATATTTATACTTATGTGCTCTATATTTACACATTTTATACTTGTATCTTTTTTATTCATACTTTTTATACCTTTATTCTTAACCGTTCAAATAATTATTCAAACTTCAATTGATTAAATTCAATCCCATACATCTAATTAAGCAACTCTTATGCATCTACCTCGTACCATCACCTAGCAGTTTCTTATGACACTACACACAACTATTCAAATGAAAAGAAGTTGCCTGTATTAAAACTTCTACTCGACAACTTCTAATGTATTCTTGATTTATTATTTAATTAAGCTTTACCGATGCTTCCAAATAATTCCATTTTTTCTTTAACACAAGTTTGTATAGCAGCTGCACCTGGAGCTAATAATTTACGAGGATCAAATCCTTTACCTTGTAAATCTTTACCTTCTTCAATGTATTTACGAGTTGCTTCTTGGAAGTATAATTGGCATTCAGTATTTACATTAATTTTTGAAACTCCTAATGAAATAGCTTTTTTAATCATGTCTTCAGGAATTCCTGTTCCACCATGTAATACTAAAGGCATAGTTCCTGTTTCTTTTTGAATTGCATCTAATGCATCAAAATCTAAACCAGCCCAATTTTCTGGATATTTACCATGGATATTTCCAATACCAGCAGCTAACATAGTAATTCCTAAGTCAGCAATCATTTTACATTCTTTAGGATCTGCAACTTCTCCTTTACCGATGACACCATCTTCTTCTCCACCAATTGATCCTACTTCACATTCAACTGAAACACCTTTAGCATCACATAAAGCAATGATTTCTTTAGATTTTTCGATGTTTTCTTCAATTGAATAATGAGAACCATCAAACATGATTGAAGAGAATCCTGCTGCTAAAGCTGCTTTAGCACCTTCGTAACTACCGTGATCTAAATGTAAAGCTACTGGTACAGTGATGTTTAATTCTTCTACCATTGCTTTAACCATTGCTGCTACTGTTTTATATCCAGTCATGTATTTTGCAGCACCTTCTGATACACCTAAAATAACAGGTGATTTTAATTCTTCTGCAGTTAATAAAATTGATTTAGTCCATTCTAAGTTGTTAATGTTGAATTGACCAACTGCATATTTTCCTGCTTTCGCTTTAGTTAACATTTCTTTTGCTGAAACTAATCCCATTGTTTTAACACTCCTTTTTTCTTATTTTCAAACCTATTCTACTATGTTTTAAACATTTTATCCACAATTTAATAAAGAATTTGGCTAAAAATTATGCAAAAAGATAGAAATTTCCTTTTTACATCTTCTTTCAATTGTAATTTTAATTATAATGCTTTAACTGCAGTTTCTAGTTGTAATAATGCTTTTTCTAAAACTTTTCTTGGGCAAGCGACGTTAAATCTTTCAAAACCTCTACCACCTGTTCCAAAGATGTAGCCCTCATCTAACCATAATTTTGCTTTATGTAACATAAATTGTTCTAAATCTTCATGACTCATGTTCAATGCTCTAAAGTCTACCCATACTAAATACAGTCCTTGTGGCTGGATAACTTTAAATTGTGGTAATCTTGTTTCAAAAAAGTTAACCATGAATTTTATGTTATCTTCTAAATAGGCAACTAATTCATCAACCCATTTTGCTCCTTTTTCATATGCTATTTGACAAGCGACCATACCAAATAAATTAGGTGCAACGATTCCGCTTGCGTCTTTTGTTTTTGTAAATTGTTCACGTAGTTCTTTGTTAGCGATGATGATGTTTGAAGTTTGTAATCCAGCGAGGTTAAATGTTTTACTTGGTGCTGTGCATATGATACTGAATTCTTTAAAACTTTCATCAACCATATAAAATGGAATGTGACGATGTCCACTGTAAATGAAGTCTTGGTGTATTTCATCAGCTACGACTATGACGTTATGCTTTTTACAAATGTCTCCTACTGCTTTTAATTCTTCTTTTGTCCAAACTTTTCCAATTGGATTGTGTGGATTACATAGTATATACATTTTTACATTGTTTTCGATAATTTTTGTTTCAAAATCATCTGTATCGATTTCGTAATGGTCTTCAACAAATTTCATTTCGTTTTCAATGACGTTTCTATCATTGAGTTCGATTGAAAAGTCAAATGGATAATATACTGGTTTTTGAATGATGATGTTGTCATTAGGTTGAGTGTATGTGTTGACTGCCATTTTTAAAGCAGTAACTACTCCCGGTGTCACTACGATCCAGTCTTTTTCAATATCCCATTGATGACGAGTTTTCATCCAATTTTTTATAGCATTTAGGTATTCATCAGTAAGTTGTGTATAACCATAAACTCCATTACTTGCTCTTTCTTGAATTGCTTGCGTGATGTCTGGTAATGTTTTGAAATCCATATCTGCTACCCACATTGGGATGATGTCTTTAGGATAGTTGTTTTCTTCAATAAGATCCCATTTAACTGAAGCGCTGTGACGACGATTAACGATTTCATCAAAATTATACATATTAAAATCCCCCCTTATATCTTTCTTTTATCCTACGCTTACAAGGTATTAAAAGTCAATAAATTTTCAAATAAACTACCCCGGAGCAGAGCCCCACAAATGCGTTCCGTCGCATTTGCTACGGGGTATTATGTTTTAGGTGATTACATATTTAAGTATAGCTGCTTATATTCATTTTCTTTGCCCTGATTTTTCACATACATTTTCACTTGTATGTTTTCCTACACTAGATACATATTATCCATCGCTCCAAAACGTACCTCCCCAAAGTTGTTTTTTAACTTCTGGACATTCAGCAAATATGCGTTTTGCAGTTATTCTTTTGACTGTTGTTATCACTTTGGCTGCACTATAATTTGGTGTGGACTGTATTAGAAAATGTACATGATCATTATCTGTTTCAATTTCAATGAATTTGATCCGGTCATATCTTTCTTCAATCCTCATGCATATTTGCTCTAAATGCTCATCTACTTTTTCATCAATTTCCACGCAACGATATTTAATAGGGCAAACAAAATGATATACAAGATTTGATACATTATGCGAGTTATGTATCAATCTTTCTTTCATGTGTCATCACCCCTTGCGCCGCAAGCAGCAGGGAAATGCCCAAGAGTTCTAACGTGATATTTAGCCACCTTAGAACTTATTCTATATTGGAAAATTGTAAGAGGGTCATTTGTTTAAATTGTTCTTTTGAAAAGTGCATTAGGGTAATTCCTAAAGCCATGGATAGGTTTAAGGAATCGATGTAGTTGGAGTGTGGGATAAATACACTTTGGCCATAGTTTAAAAATACGTCAGGTAAGCCACTACTTTCGTTACCAAAGACTAAAGAATGGAGTTTTGTAGCGGGAGGGGTGATTTGGTGAATGTTTTTGGCTCCTTTTAACATTAATGGATAAATGTCATGATGTTTAAATTGTTGATAGTATTGTTCAAAAGTATCAAAATATTCGATATTTAAATCAAATATTGCTCCCATTGAAGCCCGTATAACTTTGGGATCAAATACATCTACACCTGGACGAATGATAGCGAGATTTTGATAGTTAAATCCTAACATTGTACGTATAATAGTCCCCATATTCCCCATATCGCTAGGGTTTACTAATATAACGTGATGTGCGTCTTCTAAATGGTTTTCGTATTTTTTAAATACCGCAATAGCAAAGCAGTTTCCTTTTTTGCTTAGTTTGTTAATTGTTTTATCATTAATTTCAATATGAATTTGATGTTTTTGACACAATTCATAAATAATAGGTATACCACTATTTTTTTCGCCCATACTGCTTAGGTAAACTTGAGTGATGATTTCAGGTTTTGATTTAAGGAGTTGAATGGTTGGAAATACACCTAATGTATATGAATAATCTGCATTTTTTTGATAAACTTTCATTTTTCTTAATCCTTTCTTATTAAATTTTTACGCTTTTTTTAGAGATGTGGTATAATACTTTTTAAATATAGAGGAGGATACGATGAATAAAAAACTTTTAATCACACTAATGTTGATGTTTTTAATTACAGGTTGTAAGACATCTCCTCAATCAACTGATTCTAGTATCAATGAAGATGAATCCGTTGAAGTTGTCATGTATACTTCTGTTCCTTATTCAACAGAAGATGTGCAACTTTTTAGCAGTGAGGAGCATGTTGAAAAATTCAAACAACAACCTAATATTGAAGCACTTTTACAAACCTATGCTAAAAGTTATCTTGTCTTTGAAGATCAAAATGAAGTTTCTTCATTTTCTTATCGTAGTGTTACGATAGATGATACCGGTCTTGTTCATATTGATATGACTCTTGAATCTTATAACGCAATTACCATTGGTGATTTTATGGAAACTTCTGTATTAGATGGGATTGCAAAGACTATTTTATTAAATATTCCTGAGGCTACAGGTGTAACTTATACTGTGGAACAAGAATCTTATCAAAGTAATCAGTATCAAATTGGATTGAACACACCCTATAAAGTTAAATCTGATTATCAGCAGTAGTCACTACTGCTTTTTTAACAGTTTAATTCTATCGCAAGCAATTTTTTTATTCAACATTTTAATTAATACTAGACAAATTTTAAAAATTAATATAACTTATATTTAAATTAGCGAGGTGAAGATATGGTCAAAAAATTTATATTGCTGATGTTAACAGTCGTAATAGGATTGCATTTTAAAGTTTCTACTTATGCTAGTGAATATCCCTCTCCAACATTAAAAACGGTTACTTCCGCAGTGGTGATGGACGCTGATTCCGGAACTGTTTTATATAGTTTAAATCAAGATGCGAGGGTTTATCCTGCTAGTACAACTAAAATTATGACGATTTTGTTGGCTTTAGAGAATAAAAAGTTAGATGATCAAATTGCAATGTCTTATGAAGCTACGCATCAAATTGAATTTGGTTCATCACATATTGCTTTAAAAGAAAATGAAGTCATCAGTGTAGAAGATGCTCTTTATGCAACAAGTATTGCTTCTGCTAATGATGCAGCCAATGGACTTGGGGAGTCGATTGCCGGAAGTCAAGAGGAATTTGCAAATATGATGAATGAGCGTGCAAAGCAATTAAATGCTAATAATACTCATTTTATGAATACTCATGGCTTGCATGATGAAAATCATTACACAACGGCTTATGACTTTGCTTTAATTATGAAGGAGGGAATTAAACACCCTGAGTTTTTAAGAATTCTTTCTACAACATATTATGAAATACAACCTACTGCATTAACTAATGAAATTCGTTACTTACATGGTTCGAATCGTACTCTATTGAAAGAGACAAACCAATATGTCGATGGGATTCAAGCCTCTAAAACCGGATATACGACAAACTCTGGTCATACCCAAGTGAGTTACGCTTCAAGAGATGGTAAAAATATTATTGTGACAGTTTTTGGTGGAGAAGATAAACTAGAGCGATTTAATGATACAAAGCAGTTATTTGAATATGCTTTTGAAAATTATAATCTGTTATCAACTCAAAATATTTCAATTTCTTCACTTTCGTTAGATTTGCCTAAAAATTATAAATTCAATAGTAAAGAAAACTATACTTTAAATCTCCCAGCTCAAATTTTAGCCTATAAAGACACTGATGCATTTCCAATTACAACTTTTTCAAGTAATATTAAAGTCAATGAAAATGCACAAGTCGGTGAGGTGGTTGGTAATATTGAATTTATTCAAAATTCTAAAATTATTGCCACAGGGGAAGTTATTTTAAATGCTAAAATAGTTAAAAAAAGTAGTCTTTTACATATTTTAATTTATATATTATTTGCTTTGCTATTATTATTAATTATTTTAATATTGATTTTATTTACAATTAGACAATATTTTAAACATAAAAAGCAGTATAAAAAACGTTTTTAAAAAAGTAAATTATTAAAATCAGCTCTATTATATTTTAAGTAATAGTGGCTGATTTTTCTTTTAGTAATAATATTATTTATTTCGTACTCTACAGGTCATGAAAATAAAGTTTGTCCTTGCTTTTGTTTACATATAATTCTATTTTTTGTTTTCTTATAAGTTTTGTTGTAGTAAAAATGAACCTCTATTATTTGGGTGTTCAAATAACAAGGTTCATTTCATAACAATAATCCTTTTCATTTTTTATCATTTATTGTTCAATAACTTCGACCAATTTAGCGTTAACTACAAATCGATATTGATAGTTACTTGTATCCACGCAAGTAGATAAAGTTAAGATATGATCATCTGCGCTGACTTCAACACCGGTTTGATAAGGTGTTTGTACAATTGCTTCATCAATAAGTTGTTGTTTTATTAATTGTTCTGGTGTGTTGATTTGATAAGTGAATGTTTTTTCTACATCTATATCTCTTACTGCAAAGATTTCATATCTTAATTGTTTATTTTCTTGATAAATATCAATATAGCGATGTTCATTAAAATAATCTTCATTCTTGTATTTTTTTAACGTTCCAAACATACTTCCGTTTTTCATATTATGTCCATAAATAATAGTATTAAAATCACTGAAGTCTGTTGCATTTTGATAATCAGTAAAAATTGTTCCGGCTTTTGAACTGCTTTTATAAATGTCTCGTTTTAAGTAGAAGTCGTTATCGCTATAATGAGCAATTGCATAAGAAATATCAGTGCCTTCGATATTAATCCAGCCTATAATATCTGAATTAATGGCAGTTAATGATTTAAAATCGACGCTAAATTTTTCTTGTGTTTCTTCGACTACTGTGTGTTTAATTTCTTTATTTGTTTCATCGATATTTCGATATGTTTTAAAAATGTTAATTAATTGATAACCAGAAAACAAAAAGACAAGAATACAAATTAATAAAGCGATTTTACGAATTTTTTCTTTCATTAAACATTAAATTTAAACAACATGATGTCACCATCTTGACCTACATATTGTTTCCCTTCTTGTCTTATTTTACCGGCATCTTTTAATGCTTGTTCACTTCCATACTTTATTAAATCATCGTAACTATAAGTTTCGGCTTTAATAAATCCTCTTTGAAAATCACTATGAATAACCCCTGCCATTTCCGGTGCAAGCATACCTTTTTTAAAGGTCCATGCTCTGACTTCTTGTACCCCTACTGTAAAGAATGTACATAACCCAAGTAAAGCATAGGCTTCTTTAATCAAACGATCTAATCCGCTTTCTTTAATTCCTAATTCTTCCATAAACATTTGTTTTTCTTCTGGATCCAGTCCTGCTAATTCCGCTTCAATTTTAGCACATATCCATACAACTTTTGCGCCTTCGTTCGAAGCGTATTCACATAATTTTATATAATACGGATTACTATTAGGATCTTCTAGATCTTCTTCACCTAAGTTAGCCACATAGATTAATGGTTTCATTGTTAATAATGAATATTGTTTTACAAATACCATTTCTTCTTTAGTAAATTCTAAAGAACGAGCAGGTTTTTCTGCCTCTAAAGCAACTTTAATCTTTTCTAAAATTTCTTGTTCAATTTTGGCTTCTTTATCTCCTGATTTTGCTTTTTTGCCTAATTTTCCAATACGATTTTCGACTGTCGATAAGTCAGCGAAAATTAATTCTAAGTTAATAGTTTCAACATCGCGAATTGGATCTACATCGCCATCTACATGGGTAACATCACGATCTCTAAAGCAACGTACGACTTCACAAATTGCATCAGTTTCACGAATGTTTGCTAAAAACTTATTTCCTAATCCTTCACCTTTTGATGCTCCACGTACTAAACCCGCAATGTCTGTAAATTCAAAAGTTGTGGGAACTGTTTTTTTAGGTTGTACTAATTTAGTTAATTCAACTAAACGATGATCTGGGACTTCTACTACTCCCACATTTGGATCTATTGTTGCAAATGGATAGTTCGCAGCTTCCACTTGTGCATTAGTGATTGCGTTAAATAAAGTTGATTTTCCAACGTTAGGCAATCCTACAATTCCTGCTGTTAATGCCATATATATTCACTCCTCGTCTATTTTTTCTTTTTAAGTTTAACTAAAAGTTATTTAAAATGCAATGTTTTTTATTTTTTGATGACGCTATTCTTGTGGAATAACTTTTTTTAATTTTTTTTCAAATTCACGACGTGGAAACATAATTACTGCTCCACACCCTAAACATTTAATTTTAATATCTGCTCCCATTCTTGTAATTTGCCATTGGTTAGACTTTTTACATGGGTGTTGTTTTTTCATTTCCACAATATCATTTAATTTATATTCCATCATTATCCCTCATTTCTTTGTTTATAAGCTTCTAATGTATTTGTAAGTAACATTGCAATAGTCATCGGTCCTACTCCACCGGGTACTGGTGTAATTGCTAGCGCTTTATCTTGACAACTTTCAAAATCAACATCGCCACAAAGTTTGTTGTTTTCATCGCGATTCATTCCCACATCTAAGACAATTGCTCCTTCTTTAATGTAACTTTCATCAAAGAATTTAGGTTGTCCGATGGCTGCAATGAGTACATCTGCTCGTTTGGTTAATTCTTTTAAATTACGTGTTCGACTATGAGCAATAGTTACAGTTGCATGTTTTTGTAACGCTAATAAAGCCACCGGTTTACCGACGATGTTACTTCTTCCCACAACTACGACTTCTTTTCCCTCTAAATCATAACCAATTGATTGAAGCATCACCATCATTCCATAAGGTGTGCAAGGCAATAGTGTTTTATTTCCCAAAAATAAATTAGAAATATTCACTGGGTGAAATCCATCAACATCTTTTAATGGATTTATCGCATTAATAATTTTATTTTCATCAATATGACTAGGTAAAGGAAGTTGAACTAATATTCCATCTACTTTATCATCATGATTTAATCTTTCAACATAGTCTAGCAACTCTCGTTCACTTGTATGTTCATCTAAGTTTATTTTTAAAGAATCAAATCCCACATAGGCACAAGCTTTTTCTTTATTTTTAATATAAGTTAAACTTGCTGGGTTATTTCCAACTAAAATCACTGCTAATTGTGGAACTCGTTTTTGATGTTGTTTTAAACTATCTACTTCTTCTTTAATATGCGTTTTAATATTTTGTGAAATTGTTTTACCATCTATAATCATAATTTTCTCCTAAAATTTCTCACTTAATTTTCTAATTTTTTCAGTAATTCTATCTTTTTCTAAATCACTACTTATCGTAGGTGCATAATCGTTATAACCACTCACTGATGAAATAGAGCATGGAATTACATTTGTATTATCATCTAGTTGTAAATTATCATTAACAAATGTGAATGTTTGTTGAAAAATCATTGTATCTTTATCTGCCGGCCCACTATGCCCCCCATAACAGAAATTACCTAAACTATACACAATATTTTTTCCATTGTATTTTTCAATTCCTTGTAATACATGAGGGTGTGTTCCTAAGATTAAATCTGCACCTTCATCTATTAAAGTATGGGCTAATTGTATTTGTTCTTTCATTGGATATTGATCTCTTTCAATTCCCCAATGGATACTGATTACAATCAAATTTGCTCCTTCTTCTTTAACTTTTTTTATATTATTTAAAATTTCTTGTTGTTTATTTAAAGGGTTTCCTAATGCATTTGTTCCAATTAAACCAACTTTAATACCATTAATCTCATAAATATAATTACGTTCATAACCAAATGTTTTGACCCCAACATTTTCAACATTCTGAATTGTATCTTGATAACTTTTTTGTCCATAATCGTAGGTATGATTATTCGCTAAATTCACCGCTTCAATTGAAGCATTAGATAGTAACGAGGCATATTCAGGTTCTCCTTTAAAAGCAAATTGTTTATCTTGTCTTGCGGTTTCTTTGGTTAAAGTTCCTTCTAAATTTGCTAAAGTTAAATCATCTTGATTAAAAACATCTTTTACATTTTTTAAAAAATGGTCGGGTCCAGCACTTTTATACTTTGCATTAAAACTTGATGCATAGCTAAAGTTTTCATCTGTTCCTAACGTAAAGTCTCCAGCTGCACTAATTTTTATCGTCTTAATTTTATCTCGTTTAATTTCTTCTTGAGGTAAAGTTGGTGTTAATACTTCTAGTGTATCATCTTCAAAAGTAGGGTGTTGCTGCGTTTTTAATGAAAAAGCAAGAACTGATAATACTATTACATTTAAAGATAACACAAAAGTAGTACGCTTTAATATTTTTAACTTTCTTTTACTATTCATAAAAACCCCCACATTTCCATTTCATTATCAATAACAATTGTCATTTATTCAATTTTAACATTTTCCTATCTATTTATCCATTAAAAATAAAGCAGAGTTTTATATTAATGATAATAAATCACCGGTTTTAGTTGTTAATGATTTAAAACATGGAGATTCTTCCGGAAGTGTTGGATTGTTTGTAGATATTGGAACGCAAGGATATTTTAAGGATTTAAAAATCACTTGTTTTAATGAATAAAATAGGGTGTATTTTATCGCCTATATTTTTGAAGAATATGAGGGGTTGACTGATGGATTAGTATTGTTTTTAATTATTTTAGAACTAGGCAAAATCACAAAAAGCATTCTAAAAAATAGGGTACCAAACGGCACCCTATTTAACTTCCGGTTCATAACCTAATTGTTGTATACGGCGTTTAAGCCAATTTCCTCTTAAATAATAAATAATAAAAATAATCGAAGTGGCTGACCAACTTACTGGGTAACATAGCACCACTGATTTTAATGTTTTAAATATTGGGACAACTCCTAGTACCCACGCAAAACGTAAACAACAAATTCCTAAACTTGTAATAATCATTGGTTTAAATGAATCGCCGGTTCCACGAATTGCACCTGATAAAACTTCAACACAGACATAAGTGAAATAATAAGGTGTCATGTAGCCCATCACTTCAATTCCTTTTTCAATGACTGTTGTATCATCTGTAAATAATCTAAATACCACACCACCAAATAAATGAAGTAATACACTTAGTAAAACTGCTGAAGACATTGCCATTAATATACATATTTTGACACTTTTTCGCATACGTTCATATTTTTGAGCCCCAAAATTTTGTCCTACAAAAGTGGTAATGGCAACACCAAATGCCCCCATAATCATCCAAAATAGCCCATCAATTTTACCATAAGCAGACCATGCGGCAATGGTATCTGTTCCAAAAGCGTTGACATTTGATTGAATAATCAAATTTGAGATAGAATATAAAACAGATTGTAATCCGGCTGGAACTCCAATTTGAACAATTTTAATTAAGATGTCATTTGTAAATTTTGTCTGACTGAGAGTGACTTTGTAATCTTCTTTAGTTCTCAATAATGAACCCATCACTAACGCCGCACTAAATATTTGCGATAATACAGTGGCAAGTGATACTCCCAATACTGCTAAGTCTAACACTACAACAAAAAACATATCTAAAACAATATTCATAAAACAACTTAATATTAAAAAATACAAAGGACGTTTAGAATCACCAACGGCTCTTAAAATTCCTGCCCCCATGTTGTAGAGTAATGAAGCAATCATTCCTAAAAAATAAATTCTTGTATAAAGTAAAGAATCGTTAAAAATATCAGCAGGTACGCCAATCATTTTTAAAGCACTAGGGGCGATTAAAATTCCCACAAACATCATAATTAAACCTGAAACGATAGATAAAGCAATTGAAGTATGAACTGCTTTGCTTACTTTAGTATGATCTTTTGCTCCAAAGAATTGCGAAATAATCACTGTTGCCCCAGAAGATAAACCAACAAAAAATCCCACTAATAAGTTAATTAAATTTCCAGTTGCTCCTACGGCTGCAAGTGCTTCTTTACCCACATAATTTCCCACAATAACTGCATCGGTTGTATTGTAAAGTTGTTGAAAGAATGTTCCAATTAAAATCGGAAAAAAGAATATTAATAATTGTTTCCAAATCACTCCTTCTGTGATTCCATTGCGATGACTCATTGACTAATCCTCCCTATAAATAAGCAAATTATATGCTTATTTTAAACAAATGTATAGCCTTTTTTATAAAAAAACGCTTAATCGTGTTTAATAAGTTTCATTTTTAATATTTCTTGCTTCACGAACTAAATCCATCAACACTTTCGCCGATTGTTCATAATTTTCCAATGTTAATCCTTGCCTAGTTCCAATAAATAATTGTGATAACAAATAATGATTAATTAACATAAACTGATAATATTCGTTAGACACAAGTGGAATAATTTCATGTTTTTCTAAAAGTTCCTTTACCTTTAAAATTGCTTCTATATATTGCTTTCCTCTATTTTGAGGAATAGTTGCGATATAAGAATTTTCTCTTGTGCAATAATGATAAAGTTTATCAGGAAAATAAACTACTTGATGAACATTTAAAGCAATTTCATAAGCAAAAATCATATCTTCATATCTATAATTTTCTTCAAAATGAATATGTGTTTGATTAAACAACGCTTTTCGATACAATTTATTCCAAATGACATATGAACAATTATTCATCGTTAAAATATCTTTAAGATGTTCTAAACTAGAAACCACTGTTTTTTCTTTAACCATTGGAAAATTATTATTGACTTTACCCGGTGTCTCTACACCACATACCACTAAATCATAATCTTCCAATGCCTCTACCATTTTAGAAACATAATCACCAGAAACATAATCATCACTATCGACAAACATTAATAACTCTCCTGTGGCTTTTTGAATTCCATAATTACGTGCAACACTCACCCCTTGATTTTTCTGATAATAATATTTAATTTGCGAGTGGGTTTGCATCATTTCATGAACGATTTTAGCACTTTGATCTGTTGAACCATCATCAATCACGATAATTTCAATATTTGGATAAGTTTGATGAAGTAAACTATCGATAGTTCGTTGAATTTCATTTTCTGTGTTATAAACAGGAATAACAATACTCACACATTGCATAATCTTCTCCTCCAATTTTTAGATTACTTTAAACCAAAATAATTTTTAGCGTTATTAAGGCAAATATTTTGAACTAACTCTCCTAAAAATTCTTCATCATCAAAATATTCACCGTTTTCAACTAATTCCCCAATATAGTTGCATAAAATACGTTTAAAATACTCATGTCGAGTAAATGATAAAAAGCTTCTTGAATCTGTCAACATACCAATAAAAACAGATAAAACTCCCATACTTGCCAGTGACTCTAAATGTTCTTTCATGCCCTTTTGATGATCATTAAACCACCAAGGAACACCAAATTGCACTTTTCCACGATTTGGTGCATCATTAAAATTTCCTGCCATTGTAATCAACATTGCATTATTTCATGTAGTGATAAAGTTTTACCATTAAGACGTTAATTAAAATATCATTGACCTCTTGTAAAATGACAGGTGCATAAAAATGATTTTCAAGACTATGATCACTGACTAAACACCCCATTGATTTAAAATATTCAACACGTAAAATTACCGCTTGTTCAAGATCTTTAATCGCTTTAATTTTAAACCCAACACATTGTTCAAATTGATGAATATACTCAACAAAACTTTCTTTTTCAATGTTTAATACTTGATCAGGTCTAAAAGTTGGTAAAACTTGAATATCAAAATTTTCTTCTTTTAATTTTTGATGATAAGTCAAAGGATCAATTGGATCATCAGTCGTACATAATGCCACCACATTTTGCATCTTCAACAACTCACGTGTTGTCATATCATATTTTAATTGTTCATTTGCTTTTTACCATATTTCAGGTGCTGTTTTTAAATTAAGCGGTGTTGTGATATTAAAATAACGTTGTAATTCAAGATGTGTCCAATGGTATAAAGGATTACCAATAAGATAAGGCATTGTTGAAGCATATTGATGATAAAGATGTTGTGCTGTTTTTGTATTTAACAAAAAATTTGATCTATAAATGTTTTCATATTATACCCCCGAATATGCCAAAAATCCACCATCTACAGGAATGACAACTCCATTTACAAATCCCGAAGCACGAGAATCGACTAAATATAAAAGTGTACCGATTAATTCATCTAGAGTTCCAAATCTTTCCATTGGAGTGGTGTTAATAATTTTATGTGAACGAGGTGTCAACTCACCATCACTTGTAAACAATAAACTTTGATTTTGTTTTGTGCAAAAACTTGTGTTGGAAGTAATGCTCCCATATAATTTAAGTTAAAAACAAACTCTACTGCCTCTGTTTCTAAATCAAAAAATGATGCATCATTGATAAGTTAATTGTCTTTCCAAATCTTCTTGGTCGAGTTATTAATGTCGCAGTATTTTTCGTTTTAAAAATCACTAATCATCATACTTTTATCAACAAAATAATAGTTTTCTTTTCTTAATTGTTCATAATTTACTATTTCTATTGGTATTGTTTTTTTCATCGTCTCGCCTCATTTATCTATCATTAGTATAACATATTAACTATGAAAAGTATGAATAATTATACTGTGTTTTCCTACTCTATTACTCACATTTTTCCTTTATTCATCATCATCAAATAACCCTCAACATCACCTTAAAACATTCTCAAAAAAAGAAAATGAACCTTCATTATTTGAACAATCAAATAACAAGGTTCACTTCAAACAAATTCAGTTTTTAAACTAAAATTACAAACTAACGTTTAATAGATTGAGCCATTTTAAAATATGTATGGCGTTTTCCTCTAATTGCAACAGATAAAGCCATAATATTTTCAGGTAAAGCAACACCACACCAACCAGCATCACCAATATGTTGAATATCAGCACCGGCACGTTTATTAATTAAAGCAATTTCTTTAATCACTGCTTCATCAGCACCTTCTTGGCTAGTTCCAATTGCAGTTAATGATAAAGCCCCCATTTTTTTAATTAAACGACAAGCCTTAGTCACTTCTTTTTCAGATAAACCAGGAACAGTATTAATTGCAGGCATTAAAATAACATCAGCACCGGCTTCAATAAATTCCTTAATACTATCTAAATCAACAACTGGTTCATCTACACCGGCAGCGTGCATTTTACCAGCAATAATTAAACCACTAAAGTTTTCTTTAGCCACTTTAATTGCTTTAGCGATAGCTTTATTAGTTACTCCAGTTCCAGGATTTCCAGTTAAACAAACAAAATTACAACCTAATTTTTCAGCAGCAATAAAAGTTTCTTTAGTTGCTTGACGACCTTTAGAAATTTCAATACGAGTTTCCATCATATCAGCATTTTCATCAACAGGTTCTAAATTTGTCCCAACTACACGACCTGTTAATTCTTTAAGTAATTTAACCGGTTCATCAGTTTCCGGTAAACCACCAATTTGAGGATTTAAACAGTCAAAACCATTTAATAAAATCATATCAGATCCAAAAGCAGCTGCTAATTCCGCATTTGTAATTCCTCCTAATAAAGGTGAACATGCTACAACAGTTTCAGTAATTACAGTTCTACCTTCACTAGCCATAATTGCTTGTTTCAATTCTTTCCCGTTCATATTAAGCATTTCGCTTGCTTGACAACTTAACAATCTTTTCATTAAAAAATTCCTCCTTATATATATTTATTGTAGCCTTATTTAAAACTTATTTCAATAAAAGTATTAAAGATGTTATAATAAAAAAAGTTTCGTCTTTTTAAGATAATTAAACGTCATAATAATAGGAGGCAACGTATGTGGATAAAAAGAAATTACTTACTGAGTATTTAATTAACAATAAAGATAAATTTTACCGTTTTGCTTTAATGTACGTTCACCATAGTGCAGATGCATACGACATTGTTTCAGAAGCCACTTTAAAAGCATTAACTAAAATCTACTTACTCAAAAAAACAGAAGCCCTAAACGCTTGGTTTTATAGAATTTTAGTACGTACCATTTATGATTATACGCGACGTAGTCGGTTATTTAAAACTTCAACAAGCGAACAAGTTGAAATGATTGAAGATGAAAATAATCAATTATCTAATCAAACTATCGATTTAATCAATTTTATCCAAAAGCTTCCACCTAAGTACAAAACGGTCATTATTTTAAAATTTTATGAAGATTTAACTTACGAAGAAATTTCCACAGTCACCCATTTACCAGTCAGTACAGTTAAATCACAAGTCAAAAAAGCATTAGAAATTTTAAGAAAAGAGGTGATGATTAATGAATAAAAGAATAGATGAGACAAAAAAAGCTTACCAATCTATTCAAATGCCTGAATCTTATCAAGAAGAATATCAACGTTTATTAAATCATCAAAAATATTCTATTTTAAACCGATCTTTAAAATGGGTGGTGACAAGTTTGATTATATTTACACTAGCTATTAACTTTAACCTCACCATTGCTCAGGCTTTATCAAAATTACCGGGAATTAACTTATTAGTGCATTTTTTAACTTTCAGAGACGAAATGGTTGAAACGGAATTTTCAAATACCACTTTAATTACACCACATATTGAAGGTATTGATAACATTAATGTTCAAAACAAAATTAATCATATTATTGATGATACTATTACTAATATGTTAAATGAGCAAAAAGAACTTGATGAAGAATATGCCAAAGCATATTTTGAAACGGGAGGAACTGAAGAAAACTTTCATAAAATACAAACGACGATTGATTATACAATTAAATACGCAAATGAAAAATTTGTTTCTTTCGTGATTGAAAAAACCCAAATATTGGCTTCATCATATAGTAAAAATGTCTATTTTAATTACGATATTACAACCGGTCAAAAGATTACTTTACAAGATATTCTAGGTCAAGATTATCAAGAAAAAGTTAAAAATGAAGTGATTAGACAATGTAAAGAACGTTTACAAGACAAAAATCAAAGTTTCTTTATGGATGAGGTTGAACAATTACAAATCAACGAAGATCAAATGTTTTATATTAATGAAAATAAACAATTAGTTGTAGTTTTTGGAAAGTATGAAATTGCTCCGGGTTATATGGGTTTACCGGAATTTGTGATAGCAGATGCTATAAAATAAACTTATCATATTTTAAAAGATTTCTTGTATGTTTAAATGAGATACAAGTAATCTTTTTTTATATATGAAATTAAATCAATTTAGCCATGAAAAAAGATAGTTATTAACACAATCTTATGTCAATAACTATCTTTGATAAGCATCACTCACGTTTGTTATCGTTCCTCCCCTTGAAAGGAGGTGCTACAGTATTTCTCAATTTACAAGCAGATTATAATATGTCACCTGCATAATTTCAAGTATGATTATTTCATTAAATTTTTATGCAATTTTATATGCATCCACCCTAAAAATATACATCCAATTTACATAAAACCATAAGAAAAATAAAAACATATGTTCTTTTTAATGCTTTTATAAATAACCATTCCCATACCACCTGTTGGAGGTAATCTATATTCCAATGCTTCTACATAATCTAAATCCATTTCAATTAACTATTTTAATTCAAAAAATAATATTTTCTATTTTTTATACTCATGTAAAGTTTCTAAAGTAACAAATTGATACCCTTGTTCATGTAGAATTGGTAAAGCATTGCGTACACCCTCGATTGTTGAAGCATGAATATCATGGACTAAAATGACTTTCCCATCTTTTGCCTGCTCAATTATTTTTTGAGTAACTATATTAGAATTACGATGCTTCCAATCAAGTGTATCAATATTCCATAATTGAATTTTCATATGACTAATATTTTTAATCTCAGCATTATACGCCCCTCCAGGTGGTCTTAAATATTCAGGATCACGACCGGTTAATGAAAAGATAATATCATTTGTTTCATGTATTTCTTTATAAGCATCTTCAATTGGTAACTTCGTTAAATTAGGGTGTGAATAGGAATGATTTTCGATCTCAAAACCTTTTTGATAACAATTTTTAATAATATCCGGATAAGTTTTAGCGAGTTTACCTAAAACAAAGAAAGTTGCTTTACCATTATATTGTTCAAATAAATCAACAACTTGCATTGTATTAGAATGATGAGGTCCGTCATCAAATGTAAAAGCAATCATGGGTCGATTAGGATCAACCGTTTGTTTTTCTGGCTTTTTAATATCATGAGGATAATTTGAAGGAATGCAATCATTTTCTAGTTTGATATAACCTTTCACTTCTTCAAAAGGAAGTGTTAAAGGATTATCATTTTGATAAAGATAGAGATTGCTATCATCAATGCATAAATTTGAAAAAGACGGATCACATTGAAATTGTGGATCTTTATTTTCAATCATTGTGGCATATTGACCTCTAAAAATATCACCTAGCGTTAAAATACAATTATTATTTAAATCAAAGGTAAAGTATGTATTTTTTTGTGTTTCTTTATAATGTGTCGTTAAATTAACACTGATATATTGTTCATAGGTTAAATAAGTCGTATAATCCATCGTTACTTTTTGCTTATCATTAGATTGTTTTATAGTTTCTATTTCTTGATTAATAAGTGTATTAATATAATCATCAAGCACTTCATTTTTATAATATGGATAAGTGAATTTAACCTTTGAATGATTGATTTTCTGTTTTAAAACTTTAGCCGTTGCAATAGTTTCGTGATGTGTTTGTTTGGGTTGTTTTAATACAAAAAAGATTGGAATGCTTACAACAATGCAAGTGAAAATAAAGACTAAGAAAACAAGTCTTTTATACTTAAAAAACTTCATGAAAAACCTCCTAAAAAATATATTCTATATAGAAGACATTTTTTCGTTGAAAAAAGTCGAAAAAAATTTAAAAAAATTAACTTTTTTATTTGAATCACTAGGTCATCAACCATTTTAACAATCTCTTAACTTTTTACTCCTATTTTATATAGTTACATTCTTTATATAAAAAGAAAATTCATTAATATTAAGTGCTTTATACAGTAGCAAATGATATAATTTAAAAAGAAAAATTTATTTACTTGACCTTATACTTGCTATAACGTTTATGATAAAGGTGAAAAGAGGAGATTATTATGAAAAATATTAAAGAAGTGGAAAAATTAGTTGGCATATCTTCACAAAATATTCGTTACTATGAAAAGGTCGATTTAATTAAACCAATTCGTAATGACAAAAACGATTATCGTGAGTATAGTGATCAAGATATAGAAGTATTAAAACTCATTAAATTATTAAGAAAATTAGATATGCCTATTTCATTGATTAAACAAGTATTACACCAACAAATTTCAATGAGCGAAGCCTTGATTAAACAAAAAGAATATTTAAAAAATGAAAAAAATCGATTAGAAGATGCTTTAATATTTTGTAATCACATTAAAGAAACAAGTATTGAAACAATCAATGTTGACTTATATTTAAATGAAATGGAAAAAGCAGAAAGTAAAGGTGCAATTTTCAAAGATTTTGTTGACGATTTTAAAAAAGTCTCTAAAGCAGAAAAGATACGCGAGTTTAGTTTTATGCCTGATACAATGTGTTTGAATAAAAAAGAAATGACTGATGCACTATTTGCTTATGCAAATGAACATCATCTCAATTTAGTGATCACTAAAGAAAGTATGTATCCGGAATTTACAATCGATGATATTGAATATCAAGCTAGTCGAACTTTTTCTCATTTTGGAGCTGTTGTCACTTGTACTATGAAAGATGAAAACTCCATTATCCCTAAAGGAATGTCAACTAAACGTTATCATTTCATTCGTCGTTTAATTAGTGTATTAACCCCTTTAGCATTAGTGGTTTTTATCATTTTAACAAGAGTGAGTTCATGGCAAGAGTTAGTTGAAGTATTACCAATTGCCCTTGTTTTAGGCATAGTTAGTATTTTAACATACGGATTTAATTTCCCAAAAGATTGACGATAATGCTTATTCTTTATATACTTATTAAAAAGTATATAAAAGAGGTATAAAAATGACAGAAAAAGAAAAAATGTTGAGTGGATTATATCATCTTCCACCAGATCCACAGTTACAACAAGATCATATGAAAGCACAAAAATTATTGCATCGTTATAATCTTTTAGAACCAGATCAAAAAGAAGAATTTCAATCTATTTTATCGCAACTAATTGGAAAAATGGGAAAAAAAACTTGTTTTAAACAACCCTTTAGATGTGATTATGGATTTAATATTGAAGTCGGCGACTATTTTTTCGCTAATTATAACTGCACTATTTTAGATAGTGGGAAAGTAAAAATAGGAAATGAAGTCATGTTTGGTCCTAATGTGGGAATTTATACCGTTTCTCACCCATTAGATTTTGAAAGCCGTCAAAAAGCTTATGAAATCGCAAAACCAATCGTTATTGAAGATGGTGTATGGCTAGCTTCAAATGTCATTGTATTGCCGGGTGTAACAATTGGTAAAAGAAGTGTCATTGGGGCTGGTAGTGTAGTGACAAAAGATATCCCAGCTGATAGTTTTGCAGCAGGTAATCCTTGTAAAGTCATTCGTCAAATTAATCAAGAAGAACATATTCGCTTATAGAATATGTTTTTTTCATTATTTAAGCAATTAAAATATCAGACGGTTACTAATTTGTGCCTACTTTACAGTTGATTGAACCTCATATACAATAAAATTGTATATGAAAGAGGTGTTAAAAATGGAATTATTTGAAATCATTAAACAAAGACGTTCAATTCGTAAATATCAAGAAAAACGAGTAGAAAAAGAAAAATTAGTAAAAATCATGGAAGCAGGAATTTTTGCACCAAATCCCGGTGGTAGACAAGGAACAAAAATCATCATGTTAGATGATCCTAAATTAATCGAAAAAATTGGAATAATTAATGCCAATTGTGAAAATCGTAATTGGGACGTTGGCGTATCAAGTGACCAACCTTCTATTATTGATGATAAAACAATTAAAAGCGGATTTTATGGGTGTCAAGCTTTAGGTATTATTTGTGTTCCAAAATCTAAAAAAGATCAAGTAAACTGTATCGGTTCAGCATTTGTATGTGCTCAAAACATGGTATTAGAAGCCTATGATTTAGGCGTTTCAAGTGTCATTGTCGGACGCGCTGAGGCCACTTTTAAAAACCATGAAATGGAAGCGCTATTAAAAATTTGGAACCTTGATGAAAATTTCACCCCTTTAACATTTGTTTGTTTAGGTTATATTAAAGGAAATTATCCTAACATCAAACCACGAAATGATGGTCGTATGATTTATATTAGTGATAAATAAAAATATATTAAACTCAATAAAAAAGAGATTTTTCCTCTATTATTAATAGACACGAAAAATCTCTTATTTTATATAAAATATTAATGCACTCTCACCTTTTCAACAAAATAAACATAAATAACATAATTCAACACTAAAAATCCCGCAAGTATAAAAAAGGCAGTTTTTAAAGAAAATACATCACCAAATAATCCCACTAATGGGAAAAAGATAATCATCACTAAACTAAAAATCATAGACGAACATGATAACAAAGTCGCTCGATATTGACTTTCAATCAATTGATTTAAAAAAGTAGTGGTACTGACATAAATAATAGATTCACTAAATCCCATAGTGACAAGTGCAATAATCGAAAAAGGAAAAACTGGAATGAAAAAAGCACTTAAAACAATCATTAACGGAATAAAAATTAATATACTTCTTTGCGATAACTTTTGCATAATACGATAAGTCACCAATCCCCCTAAAATACCGGCAATATTTTCTAACGATAAAATCATAGAAATATGTGACATTTGAATATTTAATCCTTTATAATAATTCGTCAAGTAATAATGAAAAGTCGTTAAACTGGCACTAAAAATAGCCTGACATAACATCAACAGTAAAATATTATGATTTTGTTTAAGTAATGATATACTTGTTTGATATTGCCCTATCATACTTTTAAAAATCTTTTGTTTTACATAATGATGATTTTTAATCTCACTTGTTTGCATCAATATAAAGATTGTCACAACACCTAGAATAATACTAATGAAATAAGTTAATTGATAACTACGATCAGTTAAAAATCCACCAATCATCACACCACCAAGCATTGCGATTTGAATAATCATTTCTCGATATCCTTGAACTTTCGCAAATGTTTTTTCCTTATTTTGAGATTTCATTAAATCATACACATAAGCACTATCTGTACCGGATTCCATGTTGTAAGAAAGTGCTGATAAGATAAACGAAAGATAACTATAAAAAATATTTTGAGCAAATAGTAAACATATTAATGAAAATAAATGAATAATTCGTCCACAAAGACGACTAAATCTTCTTCCATATAAATCACTAATCGCCCCTGTTGGCATTTCACATATAAAAGATGTAACATGAAAAATGCTTTCGCATATCCCTACATCGATTAAATTATAGCCTTTTAAAATTAAATATGTCGGCCATATAATTCTTGAAAAATCAAGATTAAGTAAAAATTCATAAACATAATTAAAAAACATATTTTTTTGATAATACTTCATACGTTAACCTCCTAATGTAATATTATTTTGGTTAACCGTTTTGTTTAAAATGTTCTAACCATATTACTGGCCCCCCCTTTTTTTAATTTTAGCACCAATAAATTTATTAAGCAATTCATAGTTGCGTATTTGTTAAGTTTAAAATATAGTATGCAACTGATAAAAATGTTAAAATTGAAATAGAAAGAGGTGAGAAAAATGCAACTAGGTCAAAGAATTTACGAACTTAGAAAAAATAAAGGAATCTCTCAAGAAGAATTGGCAAATGTCTTAAATGTTTCAAGACAATCAGTCTCAAAATGGGAAAGTAATAATAGTACACCCGATCTTGAAAGGGTGATTGAAATAAGTCGTTATTTTAATGTTACCACTGATTATTTATTAAAAGGTGAAGGAAATATCACACCAAATCATAACCAAGACCTACACTTAACCCTTGCATCCGGGATTAATATTATTAGTTTAATCATCACCATATTTTTATGGGGGGCTTATCAAAAAGAAGTCTATAATCTCATTGGGATTATTGGCCCATTAGTAAGTTATGGAATATATTATTTACAATTAAAAGAATGTCGCTACCGATATTTTAAAGTCAATATTTGGTTTTTATTATTAATCCCCATGGCTTCAATTTATAATATGGTTTTATTCCAACTCTTTGCCCCACTACCATTATTATTTTCAAATACCTATGCTATTGTGGGTTATTTTATATTTTGGCTAGTGTATATATTAATCTGTTTTAAAATAATGAAATCAATAAGGAGATAATTATGAAAATTGAACTACACACCCATACGAGTGAGGGAAGTCGTTGTGCGTTAATTACTGCTAAAGAATTAATAGAAGACTACGCCAAAGAAAATATTGATGTTGTAGTGATCACTAATCACTATTCTAAAAACACTTATGAACGTTTTAAAAATGATTTAAAAAACAATTATTTAAAAGGCTATTTAGAAGCTAAAAAAGAAGCTCAAAAATATGGTATTACAGTATTATTAGGAATGGAACTTAATTTATCTACCCACCCTAATGATTATTTAATCTATGGTATAGATGAAAACTTTATCGAACGCCACCCTTTAATTTTTGATTTACCTTTAGAAAAAGTCTGTCAAATTGTACATCTTGAAAATTGTCTCATTTTCCAAGCCCACCCATGTCGAAAACCTTGTATCATTAAAAGAGCAGATACCTTAGATGGCTATGAAATAAATTACTCCCCATTTCATCAAAATAATAATGAACAATTATTAAAATGGCTTAAAGAACAAGAAAAAAGTTATTATATAATTTGCGGCAGTGATTGTCATGGACATGAGGGTGTGGCTAAAGGAATTTTTAAAACATCTAAAATTGTAACTACACAAAAAGATTTACTAAATGCATTAACCGAAAAAAAGACTAGATTATGATCAGCCCCCTGTCAAGTAGACAGGCAAAATAAATAAAAATCATTAGATGCTTTACACAATGGTAAGGCATCTTTTATTATACCATTGCATAAT
>JAGZJH010000032.1 GCA_018365815.1 Erysipelotrichaceae bacterium | reverse complement strand
TTTTACTTCTTTTGAATATTTACTTTTTCTTCCCAAAGTAAAAACCTCCCGTATCAGTGTTTAATTATTTACACTGTCTACTAAGAGGTTATCATATCAAATTGCATTGTTTAGAAAAAAGAAACATCGTTAATTTTAAAATAGAACGGTTTAGAGAAGTTTAAATTATCAAAAAGAAAACGACCTTGAGTTAACTAGATGCGTTAATTTGAGGTCATTTTTGTATTGTAGGATTTAATATTATTGTATTATTTATCTTTTTATCCTAATGGTTAGCCAAATGATTAAAAAGTAGTTTGTCAAAATTGAGTAATGATGATTAATCAAGTTATTCTTTAATATTATTTGATAGTGCCAAAATGATTAGTATTCCCAAATGTATTTATCATCTCTAATGTTTTTCATTCAAACTAGTTGAACTATTTAAATTTTTTTAATGTTTATTAATTTGTTGTAACTAAATTGACTTTTTGGTCAATTCAATTTAATGATGTTTATATTATAATTTACTAGAAATACGTTGTTGAAAGGAAGTTAATTGCTATGGAATTTTTGAAAAAGAAAACATGTGCAATTTGCCATCGTAATTTTAGATTTATGGGAGTTAGTACAGATGATGGGAGTTGTATTTGTGTAGATTGTAATGGTAGTTTACAAGGAAAAAATTACGATTTTGATGTTAAAAATAAAAGTATCAATGAGGTTTTGGAATTTGTTGAATTTAAGCATCAAAAACAAAGAGTACAAAATGATTTTAAATCAGATTTAAAAATTATGAAGAAATTATATGTCGATAGGACAAAAAAAGCATTCAAGATTAAACATGACCAAGAAATATTTTTTGCGAAAGAAATTGAGTATATTATTTATGATTTATATATTCAAGATGGAAAAGTATATGGTGTAATTTTATTTAGCATGGATAATCCTAGTAGTTATACTTTAAAAATTAAAGTTAAATTTTCAGGTGATGGTATTTTGAAAAAAACAATGGCTAAAAACGCTTTAAAAGAAATTGACGAGTTAGTCATTGCTTTAGGTATTGAAAATATTCCAGTGAGTGATGCCAAAACTTTAATTAAGTCTATCAAAGATCAAGAAAGAAAAGAAAAAATTAAAAGACTGATTGAAAAGGTTAAAAGGAGTTAAAAATATGCGTTATCGAAAATTAATTGTATTTATATTTTTTCTAATATGTTTAAGTGGCTGTGGTTCTAAAGATATTACAAGAAAAAATGACAAAGCACAAAAAATATTAGTTAAATTTAATGGTGAAAATGATTTAGGCCTTCTAGATAAAATATCTTCTTATACAGAAGAAGTCACTGATGTTTATCTTTATATAGAGGGTGATACTACAGATGATGAAGATTATAAGGTTACTTTAACTAAAGATAAAAATTATTCACAAGTTATTTATTTGCCAGAAGGTAATTACTCATTTGAATCCAATATTTTTTCTAGTTATGATAATGAAACAAGTTTAAGTGTAAGTAGCTTTGCCATCACGAAAACAAACGTTCTTGATGAAATTGTTATTTCAATAAACGAAAATGTAGTTAATCGTTATTTAAGTGAAATTACAATTGGTGATGAAATCATGAATGCAGATGTTAATAGTGGAAAAGTCCAATACAAGGGTGAAATATTTACATTACCTTCAAATTCTTTATTAAGAAAAGTCCTCAATAAAGAATTACATACACTTAATTTGGAGCCATATGAAATATATGAAAAATATAACTATAAAATTTATAACAATTCAAATGAAAAGAAAAATATTTTAGATTGTGTGTTAGTTGGGATTGAAACTTCAAATGAGAATTTTGTTTTTCCAAAAGGAATAAGTACTTTTAAAACAGCTCCATATGTTAAGCCGCAAGTTGATATGGCAAATCGATTATTTGGATTACCAATATTATTAGACAATTCTTTAAAATTTTATGCCTCAACTTTGGATTACGAAGTGGCTGGACTAGATGAAAAAACAGAATATAAAATTGAACTCAATGCAACAGGTGAAGGTTCAATTGCTAAAATATCTTATGAACATTGGTAGGTGTAAAAATGGAGAGTTTAAAAATTAATTGTTTAGCAATTATTAATATATTTTTATTTTGTATTATAACAGTATTAAATATTATCTCATCAATTATTGAAGGGTTAATTGGTTTGTTACTTTTTGTATTAGGTTTATTTGTTATCTATTTTTTAGGATATACGATTGCGGTTAATGAATTCTTTTCGGTGCTTTCTCTTATTCCACAGATTTTTATATTAATATTAGTATTGTTTTTATTTGGAGTGATAGGTTTTGTGATCCTTATGTGTCTTGGCTTTTTGGCTGGAGTTTTAACAACTGCCTTTGGCGTAATAAATTATGTTTGGCTAAAAATTGCAAATGTTTTAACATTATTATTAGATAGTTTTACTTCAATACTTATAAATAAAGCCTATATTCCTATTCATAATACTATTTTAAAATCAAGTCAATATGAATGTTTTTTTACATCTATTTATCAAATAGATAATGATTCAATTAATGTAAAAGTAAAAATTAATAAAAATACGGATATAAAAAAATGTTTTTGTTGTATTTTTGTAAATATATTAGCATTAATAGAAGTATTGATAAGCATAATATTTAATCAAAAAAAATGGTTTGAGTTATTGGTAGTTATTTTAATTATAGTTGGAATATTGATGTACCAAAATCATTTATCAAACTTATGTTTTGGTATGGGATATATTAAATTTTTATCATATTTTAGTATTAAACAAATTATAGTTGCGTTGTTAATATATGGATATATTATTTTTGGTGGTTATATTTTCGCAAATACTATTAGTAATCATTTGAACAGTTATTTGGATTTTGTAAATACGATAGTTGAAAGAAATGAGATTTTATTATAACTTATTTAGCTACTATAATTCAATATTTTTAATTGTAATATGCAGTTATTTTATTAAAGGAGATGACATAAATGGCGTTATTTATAACTGGAGAAGAATTAAAACGAAATGGTGATGAATTATTTAATCATAAAGAGTATGATAAAGCTTCTAAAAAATATTTAAGCGCAATAAAAACAGGGGTATATGATTGTTTGTTAAATTATAGTATTTGTTTAGAAAAACTAGGATATAAAGAAGAATCTTTGAATGTTTTAAAACAAAATATAGATCAAGAAAACATATCAAAAAATGTTCAAATAGAAATCTGTATTAGACTAGTTAGTCATGGTGAGTCGTTTTATAAGGAAAAAGCAGCACGATTAGGCTATAATAAATATCAACTAGAATTGTTTAAGGACGCTTTAAGAACAAAGAATCAAGATAATATTATCTTATGGTATGATTACATTCAAAATAACCCCTCAATCAGTAATAGAGATAAGATAGTATCTTTAATTGAATTCACTCAAAAAATTGAAAGAAATTGTTTAAGAGAAGATGGTACAACTATTTTAATTAATGGGGAACTTGGAAGATATAAATGGAGTGATTGTATTGAACAAATTATAACTAGTAAAGATAGTTATGATCAAGAAAGAGCAAATGCGGCATTAAGTTTAGGAAGGTTCATGATAGTTGATTATTTAATCATCGATAGGAAAACAGAATTTTATAAAACGAATATTGATCCAAAAGCAAAAGAATATTTTGAATTTGCCTTAAAAAATGGCCAAATAGCAGCTAGTTATTATTTGGCTATCATGTATACATGGGGATTAGGTGTAAAACAAGATTTTATAAAAGCTAATCAGTATATGAATAATTTTGAAGAAAGTTTAAACAATGGGAAAAGTGAAATCATTACAAGATGGATTAGGGTTGGGCATAATATTAGTTGTCTAGCGAATTTCATTCTTTCGCAAAATGCGATTCAAAATGAGGTAATGAAAAAATTAGATGATATTATAGGAAATGAGCAAATTATTAATGAGATAAGAGGAAACATATCATTAATGAATCAAAAATATTATAATTGGGACAGATCTTCTAATTATGAGCAATTTAATCCGTATAAATGGAAGGTTGATAATGAAATTATTATTTTTAATGGTGAAGATTCAACATGTAAAGAAACAATATCTAAACTATATTATGAAGCATATCATAATTTATTATGTGGAACAGTTAAATACAGATCAATTACACCACAGGAAATTAACAATAAACCATATTTGGTAGAAAAGTTACAAGTTATACAAGATGCAATGAAACCAGAAAAAGATGAACAACTTCTAGTCGTCTTTTACAAAAAGCCAAATGATATAATAGGAAGAATTGATAATGAAAAAACTAGTGATATTTTACTTAAAACAGCTATTAATCTAGTTGGTGAAAACAATGTTAAAATTAAATTGATTGTATCAGGTGAAGAAATTAAAGAAACATTGGATGAAATTAATATTCCGCTTTATAAATATCGAATCATCAATTTTAATGGATATAATGTTAAAGAGGCAGAACAATGCATTATACGTTTTATGCAAGATAATGCTATTGATTTAATTCACAACCAGTATATTTTTGAAATGATACAAAAAATTATTAATTTAAAAAATGGGCAAGGGAATAAAAATGTTAACTATTCAATAATTGAATACATCTACAGCAATATAGAAAAACAATACCAATATTTAGAAACCACAGGTCAACAATATGACAGTGATCAGTATGCAAAGACTTTTCAAAAAATCTGTACATCGTTACAAATTGAAGAAAAAAAGGAATTAGACTATGATAAAGCAATTGAAGATTTAACTAAACTAATCGGACTAGGTAATGTAAAAACAAAGATGTATAATATTATAAGTAAATGTAAAATAAATAAATCACGTGAAAAATTTGGGTTGAAAACAGTGCCAAATAATTTACATATGGTATTTTCAGGAAATCCCGGTACTGGAAAAACTACAGTTGCAAGATTAATGGGATCTATTTTTAAAGAACTTGGTATTCTAAATAAAGGACATGTTGTTGAGGTTTCAAGAGCAGACTTAGTTGGAGGATATATAGGACAAACTGCTATTAAAACAAAAAAAGTACTTATGAAAGCACTTGATGGTGTTTTATTTATTGATGAGGCCTACACATTATCAAAAGGAACAAGTAACGATTATGGTATAGAGGCAATCGATGAAGTTTTAAAATTTATGTCAGATTATTCCACTCGACTAGTCGTTGTAGTAGCGGGATATAAAAATGAAATGAGAAATTTTATTAATGCTAATCCTGGATTAAAATCAAGATTTAATGTATGGGTAGATTTTGAAGATTATTCTAAAAAAGAACTTTACAATATCTTTGAATCACTTTGTAAAACTTATAATTATAAGGTTAAAAATGATGAAGTAAAACAATTTATCGAAAACGAAATACAAATTCAAATGAATGAACAAGGCGAATATTTTGGAAATGCACGCTTTATAAGGACATATTTTGATGAACTAGTTGAACGACAAAGTGATTATGTATTAAAAAATATAAATTCAGATGAAATAAACCAAGAGGATTTACAATGCTTTAGCGAAGAACTATTTACTACAAATGATGTATATTTTGATTAATATCATATGCATTTAATATCTAAAAATAAAGAACTACCCCCACTTAAAGAAGTGGGAGTATTCTTGTTGAAACTTAATAAAAGTTTTTTATCAATAAATATAAACAGTATCTGTTATATTATTTTTGATAAACATAATTATTATTCCAATCATTTTGAATATACATTAAATATTCTTTAGAACGATTTTGAACCTGATAAAAAGAATAAGATTTTTCAAAAAAGTTATTTCCTAATTCAACTTTTCCTTGCATTTTATAAGAAACAGCTAACATAAAATATAAATTTCCTAATTGAATATAAGTATTGTTTTTAAAACAGTATTCTATAGCTTTTAAGGCAACCTCTTGAATTTCTTTATATTTAAATTGTTTTCCTAATGTCACAGTTAAATTATAATATAGTTTTGGTAATAAATGCGTATCTACAATGAAAGTATTTTCTAAATGTTTAATAATTAAATAAAATAAATTTTCAGCTTCACGATAATTATTAGCTCTTTTATATGTTACAGCAAGCGTATTAAATATATCAAGTTCAAGGTTTTTTAATGAACTAACCATATAAAAGTCAATATTTTTTAAAGAAAATTCAGGTTTTGTATATCTAATAGAGTTAATCAATAAATCAATAGCATAAAGATGGTTATGGTTAAGTTCGGTTTCAATAATAGCTTTTACCCAGTTGAGTAGTTGATTGATATAGCAATTATCATCTGATTTATAATTTAAAATTTCGTTATAAAGTTTAGGTAATTCAGTATATTTTTGAATAAGTAAAATAAAACGAATATGATCAATTATATTAGTCAAGTTAGGGTTACTTTCAACAGAACACTTTTTTAATAAAGTATCAATCGATAAGCCAAGTTTAGTGGCACAAGCAAAAATAACTTCGTATGTAATATTGCGTTTATTGTTAATTATTCGATTAAAATGAGTGTGATCAACTATTCCATCACATAATTTTTTTTGTGTTATATTTCTTTTCGCTGCTTCTTCTAAAATAAGATTAAGAGCTTTTTGTTTATTTAAGAAGTCCTCCATAAAACCACTCCTAGCAATAATTTGTTTTGTAAAATGATTATATCATTATTACATATATCTTAAAATAATAAAGTGAAAAGTTAAATAGAAGCAATTAGTCAAAAAATATAATGCTATTAAACTTCGAGAAATGAATGGGAAAAGTGGATAGATTACATTAAATTGGATAGTGAGCAAGAGAGTGATTATAATTGACGAGATTAAATAATATAACTAGAAAAAGGAGAGTTTAATAAGTATTATTAGAGATATTGAAAAATTAATTGGAAAGTTTGAGCTATTTAAGTAGTTATTGATTAGGAAATAAATCCGTTAAAAGAAATAGAAAATAGATATTTGAGGGATTGGGATAAATCATTATGGTTTGGAAGAATGCTATATGTAAGGATAGTGTTATTCTAGAGAAAATGGTTGTATTTTTTAGATAATGAAATATATTGGAAATCAATTTGATTTCTTTTTTCATTATAAATCAAATTATCAGTGTAATTTAAAAAAAGGAATATTTAAATTGAAATTATCAACAAAATTTGCTTGTAATTGACATTTTAAATTGACTTTAAGTATTAAAAAGTGTAGCATTATATATAGGTATATTATGAAAATAGGAGGTACATATGAATACGGTGGAAAATAACAATGAAGAGTTGGAAATAGATTTAAGTGAATTATTTAGATTGTTAAAAAAGCAATGGCATTTAATTGTAATAAGTATGGTAATTATGACACTTGTTTCGGGAGTATTTACTGTGTTTTTCATAGATAAAAAATATTCTTCATCGTCTCAAATATATTTAAAGCCAAAAGTTACAGAAGGAGTTGTTGATAATACTACTTTAAATGTAAATAAACAAATGGTTAAGAATTATGTGATTATGTTGAAGGCTGATACCATTCTTGCCGCAGTAAGTGAACAAGTAGGTGTGGATTTAGGGACTGTAAAAGGGGCAGTTTCAGTTTCTCAAGTTAATGATTCAGATATTATTAAAGTCACTTCAATAACAACGGATCCGGAACTAAGTAAAGCAATTACTGAAAATTTAATTAGTGAGTTTTATGAAAGTACCAGTGCAATTCTTCAAGTAGATAATATGTTTACTTTAGATGAAGCAAAAATTAATACTACTCCTGTATCACCTAATTTAAAAAAGAATTTAGTTATTGGAGCATTACTTGGAGTTATGTTAAGTTGCGGCTATGTATTTTTAGGATATATGTTAGATACTCGTTTAAAAAGGAAAGAAGAAGCAGAAAGAGTTTTAGGTGTTCCTGTATTAGGAATAGTGCCTTATTATAAAGGATAATTTTTATGAATTATGTTGATTTACATACCCATTTAGCTTGGAAAATTGATGATGGTTATCAAACTCGTGAAGAAACGATTAAAGGTTTGGAAATTTTAAACCAACAAGGGACTGTGGCAGTTGTTGCGACGCCGCATTTTATTCCGGGTAAACAAGATTATAAAACTGTTCAGGAAATGAATCTTAGAATTGATGAATTAAGGACACTAGCTAAAGATTATGATGTTCAAGTAGTTCGTGGTTGTGAGTTGTTTTTAAATGATAGTTTTTTGGAATTTGTTGAAGAAGGACTTGCTAATAGAATTAATCATTCAAAATATATATTAGTTGAATTTAATGTCACTAAAAAATTAGGTGATGAAGAAGTGGTAGAAGATCGCTTATATGAACTTTCTGTTCGACAAATGACACCAGTGATTGCGCATGTGGAAAGATACTTTCACGAGGGAGTAGATATAGAACGTGTTAGAAGTTGGGTTGAACAAGGTTATGTCATTCAGATGAATGTTTCAAGTATTTTAGGGAAACACGGTTCAACAATTAAAAATAATTGCTTTAAATTGTTGGATGAAGGGTTAGTTCATATTGTTAGCAGTGATACTCACTCACCTACTGGGGGCAGAAGTCCAAGGATGGAAGAGGCTTGTAAATTAATAGAAAAAGAATATGGTAAAGAAAATGCGATTAAACTTTTTTATGATAATGCAATACATGTCATTAAAAATGAAGAAGTCGTTAATTTACCTAAAGTTGAAAAATCTTTTTTTAAGAAACTTTTTAGAAAGGGTTAATATAGATATATGTTTAAAATCAAAAAAAAACCAAGCAATGCAAATGCTAGAACAAGTATGCTATTAGTCAATAATAAACATTCACAATTTGATTATAGCGAAGTGTATCGTCAAATTCGTACAAGTATTGAGTTTTCTAATATTGGGAAAAAAGTAAATGTAGTGAATATTACTTCTTCTAAACCAGGTGAGGGTAAAACAACCACGGCAGTGAATTTGGCTTTAATTTATGCAACCATTTATGAAAAAGTATTGTTAATTGATTGCGATTTAAGAAAACCACAGGTACATAAGTATTTTAGATTAACTAATAAAATAGGATTATCTGATTTATTATTAGATTATAGTAAAACTGGTGAATTTGATGAAAAGATTTTTAGAAATGTTAGACATGAAATTTTTAAAGATAAGTTAACCGTTTTAACATCTGGTTCAAATGTCCCTAATCCAACTGAAACATTAAGTACTGATGCTTTTAAAGATTTAATTGCAAAGGTTAAAGATGAGTATGACATGGTAATTGTGGATTGTTCACCTATTGGTGCGACTAGTGATGCAGTACCAATTGGAAATACTGTAGATGGAACAATTTTTGTTGTTTCATCTAAACAAACTCCTCGCAAAGAAGCGAAAAATGCATTGGGTACATTAAAATCAAGTGGTTGTAATATTATTGGGACAGTATTAACTCAGTCAGATGTAGAACAGTTTGGATATTATTATTATAGTTATAATGAAAATAAATAAGTGTCAAAGGATGTGTTTGTTCACATCTTTTACTATGTAAAATAGGGGGGATTTGATGAAAAATAATTTAATTTTAATGGTAAGTTTAGCGGTGATATTAATTGTTGGAGTGGGAGCTTTATTTTATAAATTTAATCAAAATGATTATGCAGGTAATCTACCATTAAAAACAAACATAGTGCTTGAATTAGGAAGTCAAGCTTCTACTAATTTAGATGATTATATAAATTATGATGGTTTAAGTAAAGAAAAAATAGATGATATAAAAGCTAACGCTAAACTACATCTTCCTGAAACAAATGTTTCAAGTGAAGGATATTTAAATGCAGGGGACCAGTCTTTTTATGTAGAGTATGAAGGAAAACATACTTTTTCTAATATTGTGGTTAAAGATACAACACCGCCTAAAATTGATGAAACGAAGTCAGTGATGTTACCTTTATATATAGAAGTAGATGATTTTTCGAAATATATTCAAATATCTGATTATTCACCTTGTACTATTGAAATATTAGATACAGGGGGATTTACTAGTCGTTATGATGGATCGTTTACAATTACTGTAAAAGCTAAGGATAGTGCAGGTAATGAAGCGATATTAAAACAACCGATTAAAGTTTCTTGGTTAGCTGGAAATGCTGATCAACAAAATAGAGAAAATCAATAAAATTAGTATATTATACATTTTGTTAGAAAATTAATTAAAATTATGTAGTTTTTTGTTAAAATAATGTGACACTATAAAAACATTTCTCTTTTATCTCTTGGATTGTATATTTGTAAATGATGTGAAACAAAATTAAATGTAATTAGTTTCTGTTATTAATTGATTACGTTTTTGAATTGGAGTTAAGTAACCTAAGACTTGCATAGGTATGTTATTTGATCTCTTTAAATAGGCTTTTTGCTTGTTTTCTAAGATCTTCTAATGAATAGAATGTTAAATAACTATAAAATCTTTCATTATCATTTCTATGACTTCTTTCTACCTTTCCATTATGTCTCGGAGTTCTTGGTTTTATCTTCTGATGAAAAATATCTTCATTAATACAAAGTTGATCGAGAGGATGTATTTTTTTGATATTTGATTTATTATATGTAAATTCTAAACCGTTATCCGTTTGAATGATTTTAGGTTTATATCCGTAATAAATAAAACATTTTTTTAATGAAGTCAATGGTATTTAAGGGAGTATGTTCTTCATAATGAAAAATAAATCTTTCTCTGGAAGCTTCATCAATACAGGTATATTGATAAAAGTGTTTGTCATTTGGTAAAGTAATAGCTTTACACTCTTTAGGGACATATTTAACATCAACTTGCCATTTGATTCCTAACTGTTTTGGTGTATCGTAAGGCTTATTTTTTATTTTTGAAGTAAGTAAATCTCTTTTATCCTGGTAGAAACCTAAAGACCTTAATATACGAAATAAGCTACCAGGATGTATGGAGTAACCTTTATTTAATTTGAGTTTATACCATATTTCGAGAAGAGAGGCATGAGGATTTCTTTTGATAATATCTTTTATCCATTTGATTTCTTCATCGGTATGAGAATGAGGATGTTTGGATAAAGGTCTATGAGATTTATCAATCAAAGATTCTTTGTGACCATCATATTTTTTATTCCATCTCCATAAAGAGGAACGGGAGCAGTGATACTTGCGACAGACGAAATCAATATCATTGCCATTACGGAAGGTAATAACAGCGTGAAATTTAGTGTTTAAATCATGTGGTAAATAACGTTTATTATGTGATATACTATTCATGGTGATTCAAATCCTTTCGTTGTTTATTTGGTCGTAATCAATTATACAGGAAATGAATCACTTTTTTATATCAAATTGTTTCACATCAATTGTAACACTACAAACATTTCTCTTTTATCTCTTGGATAATATTGACATTTTATGAGATTTTATCTATAATTTTGTTGTAATTTTTTAATTACAAAATAAAATTTTACTTATAGCGAGTAAATTTTAAAAGATGAATGAAAGGTAAGGGGAAATGGTTTTGAAAAAGTTGATTTTAGATGCGATGTTAATCATATTTGAAATACCAATTTTCTTCTTTTTACTTTCCATGTATGGTTTGTCTAGCTTATTGAGCTATAAATATATTCTTGTATATGCGATATTCCTATTGATTAATGGGCACTATCAAGGTAAATCAATGCTAATTTGGGATGAAATAAAATCACTAATTAAAGCACATTTTTGGTTTTGGATAGTTGCTATTCTTCTAAGTCAAGATTCAGTTTTTAGTAAGTTGAGTTTTGATTTAGTCATTATATTGATAGGAATGTTTATTTATACGCTGGTATTAAATCGAACTTTACGAATTATTTTTAGAAAGTTTTTAGCCAAACGAACTTTAGTCATCGGAACTGGTGATGATGCTTGTCGTATTGGACAAATTTCAACTGGTAATAGATTTGCTTTAACGCAAGTTGTAGGGTACATTGATGTCAATGATTGCAAAGAGTTAGAAGGATTTAAACAAGAGTCTTCGATTATTTTTAAAAATCATTTAGATAAAGTTGGGGTTTATCCGTATTCCAAATTAGATGAAGTGATTAGTCGTCAAAAAGTAGAACAAGTCATTATCGCAATTCCTGAAGCCAATGCACATCAAGTTGATGTTGTGATGAAGTCTTTGTATGGTAAGGTATTACAAATTAAGTATATTCCTGATGTTAATAATACCATGACTGTGAATTCTTCTATTCAAGATTTTGATGGTGTGTTGTTGATTTCAATGTCTGCTGGCAAGATTAATTTTATTGGTCGTGTTTTTAAAAGGTTTGTGGATATTTTAGCCGGGTTAGTAGGGTGTCTTCTTTTAATTCCTTTAACGATTTATGTGAAGTATAAAAGTGTTAAAAGCGGAGATCATGATTCGATTTTCTTTAGTCAAGATCGAATTGGAAAAGACGGCTCAACAATTAAGATTTATAAATATCGTTCTATGGTGCCAAATGCAGAGCAGGTTTTAGAAGAGTTAATGGCTCAAGATGAGAATATTAAAAAAGAATATTTGACAAATAAGAAGTTAGTGAATGATCCACGTATTACTAAAATCGGTGATAAGTTAAGAAAAACGTCGTTAGATGAGTTTCCTCAATTTATTAATGTGTTAAAAGGGGATATGAGTTTAGTGGGTCCTAGACCTTATCTTTTTAGAGAAATTGATGATATGGGGATTTATTATGAGTCTGTGATTGCTTGTAAGCCTGGGATTACCGGAATGTGGCAGGCAAATGGTAGAAGTGATGTTTGTTTTGATGAACGTTTGAAGTTAGATGATTATTATTATAAAAATTGGAGTACGTGGTTAGATTTAATTATTGTATATAAAACTATCAAAGGGGTAGTTTATGGTAAAGGTGCGATGTAGTGATTTCGCAAAGTATATTCATTTAGGAAAGGGTTGGTAAGATGAAAAATGTATTTATCATCGGTTCAAAAGGAATACCTGCTAAATATGGTGGATTTGAAACTTTTGTAGATGAATTAGTGTGTAGACAAGTTGATAAAAATATCCAATACCATGTTTCGTGTCTTTCAAATAATAATGAAACTTTTAAATATAAAAGTGCAAATTGTTTTAATGTAAAAGTACCTAATATCGGTCCTGCAAAAGCAGTTTATTACGATATTGCAGCCCTAAAATATTGTGTCTCATATATTAAAAAAAATAATTTAAAAAATTCTATAGTTTATATTTTAGCTTGTCGTATTGGTCCTTTTGTAAACAAGTATGTAAAACAACTTCATGCACTAGAGTGTAAAGTTTACGTCAATCCTGATGGGCATGAATGGAAACGTGCAAAATGGAATTATTTAATTAGAAAGTATTGGAAATTATCAGAGAAATTAATGGTGAAATATGCAGATTTATTAATATGTGATTCAAAAAATATAGAGAAATATATTCAAAATGATTACAAACAATATCAACCTAAAACTACATTTATTGCTTATGGTGCAGATACATCGAAATCAACTTTAAAAGATGATGATGAAAAGTTATTGAATTGGTATCAAGAAAAAAATGTTAAAGCAAAAGAATATTATTTAGTAGTAGGAAGATTTGTTCCGGAAAATAATTATGAAACTATGATTAAAGAGTTTATGAAGTCTAATACAACTAAAGATTTTGTATTGATTACTAATGTAGAACACAATAAATTTTACGAAGAATTAAAACAACAAACACATTTTGATAAAGATTCGAGAATTAAATTTGTAGGGACAGTTTATGATCAACAATTGCTTAAAAAAATAAGAGAAAATGCTTACGGTTATTTACATGGGCATGAAGTTGGTGGAACAAATCCCTCTTTATTAGAAGCACTAGCAACAACAGATTTAAATTTATTACTTAGTGTTGGATTCAATAAAGAAGTTGGTGAAGGTGGTGCCGTTTACTGGAATAAACAAGAAGGAAATTTAGCTAATTTAATTGATAACTTAGAAAATATCAACAATGACCAATTAAAAGAACTATCTTCTAAAGCTAAAAATAGAATCGATAGTGAATATAGTTGGGAATTGATTGTGAGAAAGTATGAGGATCTGTTAAATGGATAATTTAAATATTCTGCATTATTCATTTGGCCTACCTCCTAAAGCCACAGGTGGGTTACCTTTATATGTGAAAGATTTATCTGAAGCTCAAAAGCAAGCTGGCTATAAAATAAGCATTTTACTACCAAAACAACAACTACATAGTAGGGATATAATTAGTAAAAAAGGCAGTATTTATTATTTAGAAAACAGTTTACCTATTGCCTCTATTTTTGGAATGAAAGAACCTAAAGATTATATGAGAGCTTATAGTAAAACTGTAATTGAAAAATTTCTAAATGAATTAAAGCCTACTGTAATCCATATTCATTCATTTATGGGGTTACCAAAAGAATTCTTGGAAGTAGCAAAGTCTAAAGATATTAAACTAGTTTATACTACGCATGATTCTTATGGCCTTTGTTTAAAATGTAATTTTATTGATTCTACAGGTTCCGCTTGTTTACAACCTAATCCTGAAAAATGTGCTAAGTGCAATTTAAGCAATGGTTTAAGTACAAGGATGAGCTACCTTATAGGTACAGATTTTTACAAAGCTATAAAGAAAAATAAATTTATACACCAACTTAAGTCTAAGTATAGGGATGATAAAATGCAAGAAGGCGTAATAACTGATGTATCTGAAATAGATGTTAGCACCGATAAAATCAACGCTTATGCGAATCTTCTAAAATATTATGATTTAATGTTCTCTATGATAGATAAGTTTCACTTTAATAGTGAACTCACAAAAGAAACATATATAGCATATTTACCTAATATAAAAGGTAAAGTAATACCTATTACTCTTTCATCTATACAAGATCATAGAAATGAAAGGAATCGAACACCAGGTGAAATTCTTACAATAGGCTATATTGGAAGAAAGGAACCTTATAAAGGTATTGATTTGCTAATAGATGCATTAACTAAACTACATAAAGAAAACATTAATTTTGAATGTCTTCTTTACGGTGATGATTTTAGTAAATATGATTTATTGCTCAATGGTAAAGTAAAAAATATGGGGATTTATGAAAATAGGCAAATTAAATCAGTATTTGATACGATGGATTTATTAGTAATTCCAAGCATTTGGAAAGAGACATTTGGTTTTGTAGGATTAGAAGCTCTATCATATGGGGTTCCTGTTCTTATGAGTGAAAACGTTGGCTGTAAAGATTTATTAATAAATAAAGACTGTATATTCAAAAGTAATGTATTTGATTTGTTTAATAAACTGATAACTATTGTTAATAATAAAAATTTATTGAGTTATGATTCTCAAATTACTACTAATAATCTTTTTTCTATACAATATCATGTTAAAAAAATAAACAAATCTATTTATGATATGTAACTAACAAAAAATAAGGAGGGAAAAGATTGGACTATATATATAATTTAACTGTAAAAAAATCTACTATAGAAAAATTTATTTACACTGTATTAATTTTTCTATCGAGTATTTCTGCTATGCAATTTCCGAACTTTTACTGGTTTTACTTAATATTTATAATTGGTATTTTTATAATTACATATTATTTGTTTCAAAAGAGAAAAAACATTAAAGATATATTATTAAAAAAAGAATTTAAAATTGCATCTATGTTTATTATAACAGAATTATGTGTTGCAATATATTCTTATTTAATTATGTCATTTTCACCTAATAGTTATTTAATGGATGGTTCATTTTCAAGAACAATCAGTATATTTATTTATTTAACAATTACTATCATTGAAGCATTTTGTGTTGTTGATTATTTTGGTAAAAAAACTGCTGTAAGATTAACATTATTAGGAATTATAAGTAATTATATATTAAGTATAATCATTTCAATTATTGGATGTAATTTTAATTTATCAATTATTATTAATTATCTTTCAGGAGAGAATGTAATAGGAAATAACATAATTTTAGAAGCTCATGAATTAGCTCCTTGCTTTGCATCCGGAATTATTTTTTTATTAATGAGTAATACATTTCATAAAAAAGAAAAAAATATATTTTTATTTATTTTATCAATATTTATTATTTTATGCGGTAAAAGAATAATCACATTTTCCTTAATATTAATAGTTTTATTTTATTTTATTTATGTAAAATTTCTTTCTCGCTTTAGAATAAAAATTTTCCCTATATTATCTTACATCGAAATCTTACTGAGCTATTTTTATGTCTATATAATAAAATCTGGAATTTTCTTTAAGATTGTATACTCTTTAGGAATCAATACAATGCAAAGAGATACATTATATAGAGCGATGGATAATTATTATAAATTCTCACCAGCATTTTTAGGTAAAGGATCAGGTTTTACAAGTAAGTGGTTAGATAATAATTGGATGAATATTAATATTTATGGTGCTCATTCTGCATTAGGTCTACATAACGATTTTTTACGTCATTATATAGAACTAGGTTTTTTAGGGTTCTTAGCTTATCTTACAAGTTTATTATTGATTATACCATACAAAATTAAACAGTATTTCGGTATAAAATCAACAATTAAATATGTGTTTCTTTTCGCATTTCAATTAATTTGTTGGACTGTAGATCAAATTACAGGTTACTACATTTTTCAATTTGTCTTCTTTGTAATGTTGCTTTCTTCCCTAGAAAAAAATTAAAACGTAAATAGTATTATAAGGGATATTTATAAATAGAGGTGATTAATTTTGAATTTAGTAAGTGTGATTGTACCCATATATAATGTAGAAAACTATCTTGCAAGGTGTATAAACAGTCTTCTACAACAAACATATTCAAATATAGAAATTTTATTAATAAATGACGGATCAAAAGATAATTGCGAATTAATATGTCAAGAATTTTTAGCAAGAGATAATCGTATTAGATATTACAAAAAAGAAAATGGTGGTTTATCTTCTGCAAGAAATTTCGGTATTGATCGTGCTAATGGGGAGTATTTAGTATTCGTTGATTCTGATGACTATGTCTCTAAAGAAATGATTAAAGTGTTATTGGATACATCATTATCAAATAATGCTGATATGGTAGAGTGTGCGTTTTTAGAGTTTTATGAAAATGAAACAGTCAATGATAGTAACGTTGATAATGCTCTAAATAACAAATCTTATGCTCCTTATGAAGCAATTAATTCTTTAATTTGTAATACAGGGATAACCCCAATAGCATGGAATAAAATTTATAAAAAAGAAATATTTGATGAATTAAGATATAAAGTAGGAATCTATCATGAAGATGAGGAAATAATAGTTAAATTATTAAGCACATGTAAAAAAATATGTAAAATTAATAATCCACTATATTTTTATATGAAGAGAGAAGGGAGTATTACTAATTCGAAATTTAATAAGAAGCATTTGGATATCATTAAAATAATGGATGAACGAATTAAAATTTTAAAAAGATTAAATTGTAATAAACATCTTATCTCATTAACTATAGTTAGGTTTTCTAATATATGTAACGAATTATATGCGAAAATGTTAGTATCTAATGCTCATTTAGAAAATGAAAAAGAAAATTTAATTATATTAAGAAAAAAATTAATAACGTATGTTTTAAAAAGCAATGCCCCTTTATTAAAAAAACTAAAAGCTTTACAGTATTATCTTTTCCCAAAAATTACCTATAGATTAAAGTATTTAAATTAGGAGAGTAGAAATATGGATAATGAAATAAAAGTTTCAATTTATTGTTTAAGTTATAACCATGCAAAATACTTAACTCAAACATTAGAAGGTGTTGTTAGTCAAAAAACAAACTTTAATTTTGAATTAATAATTCATGATGATGCTTCAACAGATGGCAGTGACCAAATTATTTTAAATTATCAAAAAAAGTATCCTAATATCATTAAGCCTATTATTCAAAAAGAAAACCAATATTCAAAAGGAATCAACATATCAAAAGAAATATTATTTCCATTGTTTAAAGGAAAGTATGTTGCTATTTGTGAAGGTGATGATTATTGGACTAATGAAAATAAATTACAAAGACAATTTGATTTTTTAGAACAACATCCTGATTATTCTGCATGTGTACATAATACAAAAATTTTATTAGATGATGAAGATATTAACCTAAATGTAAATTCTATTCAATATGACACTACTTTAGACATATATAAAATGATTAAAACTGGAGCTAATCAATATCAAACAAGTTCTGTCATGTATAGAAAAGAGCTTATGGTTAAGGAAAATAGGCCATATTTTGTTGAGATGATCAATGGTGTTGGTGATTACCCATTGAGTGTGTATCTAGCTATTTCTGGCAAAGTTTTTTATTTTAAAGATGTAATGTCTACATACCGAATATCTACCCAAAATTCATGGACAGCCACTGTAAAAAATAACAAATCTAAATTTCTAGTCGTAAAAGAACAAGCCATTGCAATGCTTAATGAAGCAAATACATATTCAAAATATAAGTATGATAATGAATTTAAAAAGGCTATACTTTGGCAAAAATATGAAGCCACATTATTGAGTTCCAAAAGTAATTATCCTTTAACTGATTATTTTAAAGTAATTCAGGATGAACCAATTAAAACTAAAGTTAAAATATTTTTACAACTTTATGTTCCTATTCTCTATTCATTATTATCTAATAAAAGGTACAAAATATGAGTAAAGTATTTTCAGGATTAATTTGGAAATTCCTTGAGCGTTTTGGAACAGTAGGAATTCAATTTATCATACAAATTATTTTAGCTAGATTACTTTCACCTGATGATTATGGTGCTATCGCATTAATCACAGTTTTTATTACTGTATCGAATGTTTTTGTACAAAATGGATTCAACACAGCCTTGATCCAAAGACAAGATGTCACAGAAGAAGACTATTCTTCTGTATTTTGGATCAGTATGCTGGTTGCTTTGATTTGCTATATTATTCTTTTTATTCTTTCTCCATTTATTGCGGATTTCTATAGTATGTCTGTATTAAATAATGTTTTAAAAGTTTTAGGATTAACATTATTTTTTGGAGCATATAATTCTATTCAGATTGCTAAAATCAGCAAAGAATTTAAATTTAAAAAATTATTCTACAGCAGCCTAATTGGTATGTGTATTTCAGGAATTACTGGAATCATATTAGCTATGAATAGGTTTGGAGTATGGACATTAGTCTTTCAACAGTTGTTGAATCAAATCATTATCTCGTTTGTTCTTTATTTTCAAGTGGATTGGAAACTTAAGATTGTTGTGAATATCAAAAGAGTTAAACTTCTCTTCGGATTTGGTTCTAAGTTATTAGTTTCATCATTGATAGATGTTATTTACAACAATATTTATAACCTTGTGATTGGAAAAGTATATGACTCAACAACTCTTGGATATTATAACAGAGCAGATCAATTCCCTAATCTTATTGTAAATAATGTAAATGGTTCCATTCAAAGTGTTATATTACCTGCCTTAGCTGAACATCAGGATAATAAACCTAGAGTAAAAGAAATGATGAGAAAAGCTATGACTTTAAGTTCATATTTGGTTTTCCCACTAATGATTGGAATGGCAGCTTGTGCAGAACCAATGATTGAATTATTACTTACTGATAAATGGTTACCATGTGTACCGTATTTACGATTATTATGTTTTTCGTATATGTTATGGCCTATACATACTGCAAATTTACAAGCTATCAATGCACTTGGACATAGTGAAATATTTTTGAAATTAGAAATTATAAAGAAAGTTATTGGAATAATTGCTTTAGTAATAAGTACCCCCTTTGGTGTAATTGCAATGGTTTCAATGAAAGTGATTACTAGTATTATAAGCACTTTCATTAATGCATTGCCAAACAAATCGTTACTCAACTATTCCTACAAAAGTCAAATATTTGACCTACTTCCAACTTTTATTATTTCTACAATAATGGGGATTTTAGTTTTTGTAACTGATAATTTATTAAAAGTAATTTCTCTTGGAATTCTTTCTAGACTTATTCTAGATGTAATTATTGGGATTATTATTTATATTATTCTTTCGCTCATTACTAAAAATAAGAATTTTAAATACTTTTTAGATATGTTGAAAAAAATCTTTACTAAAAAAGGAGATGTATAAAATGGATGAAAATATTTTAGTAACTAAATCTTCTATGCCCACACTAGATGAGTATGTAGATGAAATCAAAGATTTATGGGAATCGCATTGGTTAACCAACATGGGAGTCAAACATCAAACATTGGAGAAAGAATTAAAAGAGTATTTAGATGTTGAAAATATATCATTAATGACAAATGGTCATTTAGCTTTGGAACTAGCAATACAGGCAATGAACCTTTCTGGTGAAGTGATTACAACTCCATTTACATTTGCTTCGACTACACATGCAATTGTAAGAAATGGTCTTACTCCGGTATTCTGTGATATCGATCCTAACGATTTTACTATGGATGTTACAAAGTTAGAATCTTTAATCACTGATAAAACATCTGCGATTATTCCGGTGCATGTTTATGGCAATATCTGTAATGTTGAAGAAATTGAAAGAATAGCTAAAAAATATGATTTAAAAGTTATCTATGATGCAGCACATACATTTGGTGTTAGATATAAAGGTAGAGGAATAGGGTCTTTTGGTGATGCTTCAATGTTCAGTTTCCATGCAACAAAAGTTTTTAATACTATTGAAGGTGGAGCAGTATGTTTCAATAATGAGGATTTTGGAAAAAAATTGTATCAACTTAAAAATTTCGGTATCAAAAATGAGCTTGTTGTTGATGGTATAGGATCTAATGCAAAAATGAATGAATTTCAGGCTGCAATGGGTTTATGTAACTTGAGACATGTTGATGATGAAATCAACAAAAGAAAACAAGTTGTTGAAAGGTACAGACATCGTTTATCAGTAATTGATGGTATTCAGCTATCTCCTATTCAAGCCAATGTGGAATCAAACTATGCATATTTCCCAATTGTAGTCGATGAAAAAATCTTTGGTGTATCTAGAAATGAAATTTGCGATCGATTAAAAGAGTATAACATTTTCTCTAGAAAATATTTTTATCCTTTGACAAATTCATTTGACTGTTTCCATGGTAAATATGATGTATACCAAACACCAGTTGCATTACATATTTCAAAAAGAGTTCTAACATTACCATTATATGCTGATTTAAGTCTGGATAAAGTGGACAAAATTTGTTCTATCATTCTTGATTTAAAAAAATAAACTTAGGGAGGATATAATATGTCTAATATAAGATCTTTTCATCCTACAATAATACAGCAGTTGAATGATTTTCATGATAATAAGATTTTCATGAAAAGAGAAGATTTATTGCCCTTATCTTTTGGAGGAAATAAAGTTAGGATTGCCATGGAATATATTGCTGATATGAAAGCAAAAGGTTATGATACACTGATTGGCTATGGTAACACACGATCTAATTTATGCCGTGTATTATCCAATATTGCATGTAAAGAGAAAATACCATGCTATATCGTTTCTCCAGCTGATGATGACGGACAAATCGTACCAACTAATAATAGTTTTCTATCTCAAAACTGTGATGCACAATATGTTTATTGTCAGAAAAATAACGTAGCTCTTACAATCTCTAACCTTATGAAGGAATTAAAAGAAAAAATTTTAAAACCATATTATATCAATGGTAATGAATTTGGTACAGGTAATGAAACTGTCCCTGTGAATGCCTATTACAAAGTATATGAAGAAATCTGTAACCAAGAGCAGAAATTGAATATAAAATATGACTATATTTTTGTAGCTCTAGGAACTGGAATGACATATTCTGGATTAATATCAGGAAAAATCGCTAATAATGATTCTTCTCATAATATCATAGGGATATCTATTGCAAGAAATACAGATCAGTGCAGAGAGAAAATAGAAAGTTATGCATCTAAATTTTTAGATATAAAAGGCATTGACATAAGTGAAGAAGAGTTGAAAAAGAATATTAATATCAGTGATGAGTTTCTTTTAGGGGGATACAGTAAATATAATTCGGAAATAAAAGATACCATTACTCGTTTATACCAGGAAGAAGGGGTTTATGCTGATACCACTTATGTAGGTAAAGCTTATTATGGTATGAAAAAGTTCATAGAGAAAAATAATATAGTTGGCAAAAATATATTATTTATTCATACAGGTAGTACACCGTTATTTTTTGATAAAATTAATGAAATTTTTGGTGATTAAAATGAAATATATACATGATAAACAAGAAGTATTAAAGTATTATAAAGAAATTAAAGAATTAATTATTAGAAATGATGGAGATTTTCCTGTTTCACTGATACAAAGAGTAGATTTGGAAAGTTATCTAAATAAAATTTTTCAATATGGTAAAGCAATTATTGCTGTAAATGATAGCGGAGTAGCTGGTTGTAGTTTATATTATTCTAATAATTTGGAAACAAAAATTGGATATATCACCTTGCTTTGTGTAGACAGTACATGTAGAAAAAAGGGGATTGCTTCCAGTTTATTGGAAGAGACTTATTCTATAATGAAGAAAGATGGTATGGATTACTGTGAATTATCTACAAACGAAAACAACAACAGATCGATACATTTATATACTAAACAGGGATTTAAAATATTAGAAAATAGAGTGGGGGAATTGCATATGAAAAAAGACTTATCAGAACTAAATATTTTACTGACTTCTGTAGGACGCAGAGGTTATCTAGTAGAATACTTTAAAGAAGCTTTGCATGGTATAGGAAAGGTGTATGTGTCTAACAGTGAATATACTTCAGCATTTCAGCACGCTGATGATTATGCTATCTCTCCACTCATTTATGAGGATAACTACATTGATTTCCTAATAGGTTACTGTAAAGAACATTCTGTTAGTCTTGTTATTTCTCTTTTTGATATTGATTTATATGTCTTAGCTAAAAATATAAATCTATTTGAACAAAATGGAATCAAAGTTATTGTATCTGATAAAGAACTCGTAAAAATCTGCAATGATAAATGGTTAACTTATGAATATCTTAACAGCATCGGAATATCAGCACCTAAATCTTATCTATCTGTAGAAGACGCACAAGCAGCATTATCTAATAATGAAATCAATTATCCATTGATTATAAAACCTCGATGGGGAATGGGATCATTGGAAATTTTTACAGCTGATAATAAAGAAGAACTTATGATTTTCTATAAAAAAATAAAACGCAATATTCTTAGAAGTTACTTGAAATATGAAGCTCAACAGGATATGGATAAAAGTGTCATAATCCAAGAAAAGATCATCGGTCAAGAATATGGCTGTGATGTAATTAATGATTTGGATGGCAATTATCAAAATACTGTAATCAGAAAGAAAATAGCTATGAGAGCTGGAGAAACTGATGCAGCAGAAATCATTGTAAATGAAGATATTCTAAAAATGACAAAACAGCTAGCAGAAAACACTAGACATATTGCTAATCTTGATATAGATATTTTAGAGAAAGAAGGTAATTTCTACTTGTTGGAAATAAATGCAAGATTTGGTGGAGGTTATCCTTTCAGCCACATAGCAGGAGTTGATTTACCTTCTGCAATAGTTAAATGGGCATTAGATTTACCTGTCGAAAAGGATTTATTAAGTGCTCAAGTAGGGACACAAGGTCAGAAAGATCTTGTTATTACTAAAATAAAATAATATTATTTCATCATACTCTTATTATTGTATATAACCTATATGATAAGGTAATTAAAAATAACGTGGGGTCCCCATGATTTTGATTACCAATTATACTGGGGTGATTATCAACCCCAGTTTTTTTATTGCTCAATTTGAAAAGTAAGCGCCAAACAAAATAGTGGATTAAAATATAGAACGTAAGCGTCAAATGAAATAGCCCTATTATAACTACTAATATTTAGCTATAATAGGGCTGTAATTTTTTATTGGGTTTGTTTAACTACAAAAACATCGTATCTCTACGATTTCTTTGTTTGGTACACTTTTTCTGGCAGCATTTCTGATCATGGCATTATTTTGTCTATCTCTTTTTCTTCTTCCATATTTATTTCTGTCACTTTTGTTAGTAGATATTCAAAATATTCATATGGTTTCAAATTGTTCAATTTTGCTGTTTCTATTATTGTATATATCGATGCACTCGTTTTTGCTCCTTTTACTGTGTTTGCAAATAGCCAGTTTTTTCTTCCTACACAGTAGGGTCTAATTGCATTTTCTGCTCGATTATTTGAAATCTCTATCTGCCCTTCTTCTAGATAATATCTTAGATTGTATTTGTCAATCGAAAAGTGATCCACAAATCATTTTAAAACTGAGCCACTTTATATTCAAATAAGGCATATGATTAATCCATATCATATGCCTTA
>JAGZJH010000031.1 GCA_018365815.1 Erysipelotrichaceae bacterium | reverse complement strand
ATTGAAGCACAGAAAGAAAAATTAGAAGCAGAGGGACATACCATTATTCAAAAGGGGCGTAAAAATATACGATACTATGTAAAGGACTATGAAAATTCTATTTTTGATTTGAAATAAGCAAATTCTATTTCACAATTTCATATCTCTACATACAAATCAGTTTGTCTTAGGTTGACTGCTTTTTCTTATCTAAATTTCCGATTAGAGTGATGAAATGATGTCTGATAAAACTGCTCAATACGATTATCGGTGCATGGAATTTTATTGTGGTGCTGATATGAGAATGGTATAATGTGGATATGAATTACGTGATAGAAATGAATTTGGTGCAATAATAACAGATGTTAATTTGCGTTGCTTGTGGCAACGACTGTTTTGATATTTAATAGTTGTATCAAAACAAAGGAGGCATAGGTTATGTTAAACGAAAATATTAGAAATCTACGAAAGGCAAAAGGACTTTCACAAGAAGAATTAGCTATAAAGCTAAATGTAGTAAGGCAAACAGTATCTAAATGGGAAAAAAGTTTATCCGTTCCAGACTCAAGTATGCTTGTTTTGTTAGCGGAGGAACTTGATACATCTGTAAGTACCTTGCTAGGAGAAACCGTACAAGAAGAAGGTTTGAACGAGGGAGATTTAAAGAATATTTCTGAAAAACTTGAAATTATCAATCTTCAATTTGCTAAAAAAAGCGAAAGGAAAATTAAAACTATTCGCTATTTACTTATTTTAGTATGTGTAATTATTGCAGTAGTATTTATTGCTCTTGCAACTATGAATAGCGAATATTTGACTTGGGATTTTAATAACCCAGAATTAGCGATTGTAGGCACTCTATTACATGGGTTCGAGTTTTTGTTTATAAGGTTAGCACCTTTTGTTTTTATCGGTTCTGTAATCGGCGTTGTACTCACATATAGAAAGCGATAATTTCATATCCCTATACACAAAGCAGTTAGTCTTAGGATTGACTGCTTTTAAAAAAGACACCATTTAGGTATAATGATGTCTTTTTGGGGTTATTTTATAGGTCATATCAAGATTCATTCAATCGTAGTAAATTCGTGGTAAAATGAGTGTTTTTTGTACCTCAAAAGCTTGAATGTATAGTATTTATATGGATAATTAAAAATTAGATATAAAATTTATTTTAAATTTTTATGTGATTTCGTTGCATTTTTTATGTATATTATTTCATTTAGTATAAAATTTATTACAATAGAAACATAAAAAAAGGAGGAAATTATGGAAAAGTTAATAAAAATATTAGGATTAGCATGTTTTGTACTTGCTTTAGGATCAACTTCATTAGTTCATGTTCATAATGAACAATGCAAAAATCAAGAAGGTAGATGTGTTAGTGAAATCGAACCATTACATGAATATCGACCAGGTCCATTAGGATAATGGTGAATCCGCAAATTAAGGTTATAAGTTATTTACGATTTTTACGTCAAGAAAAGGGTATGTCATTAAACCAATTATCACAAATATCAGGTTTTTCTAAGAGTTGCATTTCAAGAATGGAGAACTCACAAATTTATTCCGTTGATTTGTATTTAAAGACTATTACAGAATCATTTGGTATTGATTTTAATGATTCTTTAGAATTAAATAAAGAAATTGAAGAAGGATTTAATCAAATTATATATCAAATAATAATGTTTGATTCTAATTGGAATAGATGTTTTAAACAATTAAAATCAAAAGAATCTGCTATTATTTGTACAACTAATTACCCTGTTTATATATTGATTAAATATTTTGTGTATTGTATTAAAAATATAAACCATACGTTTATAAAAAAGTATACAAAATCAATTGAGAAAGTATTTTATGGACTATCAACAAAACAACAAAAAATATTTTTGCTTGCGAGAATGGCTAATTTATTTTTTTTGAGCGAATATAATGAAGCGTTGTCCATTTTTAAACGGATTGAGACATGTTATAAAGTAAACGATGTACTCGATTCATTAATGTATCATCTAGTGATGTTGATTTATTCTGATTTAGGGCAAGTGGATAATATAAAATTTTATTTAACAAAGGCAAAAGAGATTTCAATGAAAATTCATAACATAAAACGTTTTACTAATTTAATGATTAATGAAGCAAATTTATTAGGATTGATGAATTTTTATGATCAGGCATTACAATGTTCAAAAGAAAATCTTAAACTTTGTGAGCAATATGATATTAGTGAAGTCAAGTTCACAATTTTAAATAACATTGCAGTAAGTTATTATTGGTTGAAAGAGTATGAAGCCTCGTTAGAATTTTATAAAAAAGCGTTATTAGAAACAACAAATGCAGATAATGCCTTATATTTTTCAATCGCTGAGTTATATTTTAGGTTAAATGATTATAAAAATTGTCGTAAATATATTAAATTAGGTCAAAATTCTATTCTTTATAAAGAAATTTATGGAGATTTATTAAATTGGTTAGAAGCAATGGCAAATAAAAGATACAGTCAGAAGGCTAAACGTTTGCTTTTAAAATGTTATCAAAACAATTATGATCGTGCACATATTCAAACGAAAAAGTATTTACTTAATTTATTGATTGAGCAATTTCAATATGAAAAAAATATACAGTCAGTTCAATATTTTCAAAAAGAAATGAATACATTAAATAAATATAGTTAAATGATTATGTAGAAAAGCCATTAAGGCTTTTTTTATTGAAATGGGTAGTCATAGTTAATTTCTTCATCAAATTCTGCCCATTGGAAATAAATCATTTGGAATAAATAACGTTTACCAGTTTTAGGATCACTGATAATTAAATGATCACGTCCAGCTGCTTCGATGACACCTTTATAAATACGATCACGCCATTCATTTGAATCAGTGTAAGTAAAATAAAAAGTACCGACTTTTCCTTTATTTAATCTTAATATGTTTTCAATATATGATTGTTCTTGAATAATAGGGGGGGTAATGATGGGTGGAGTGGGTTGAATTGGCGGAACTTGAATATTGGGCTGTTGAAATGTTGGTGGAACTTGAAATTGTTGAGGTTGGGGTTGTACAGGTGTTTGAAAAGGTTGTGTTGGTTGAGGAAATTGCTGAAATTGATTAGGTACAACTTGATTTTGACGAATGATTTGATCGTTATTTTGATCTAAAGTTGAGGGATAAGTATAAGTTTTTTGATAATCCATAGTTTTCTCCTTTTATAAATTACAATTTTCATCTGCTTTTGGGTTATAGAAGCAATGGCTTTTAAATCTCCCGGCTAAATTGCCATAAAATTCAGGTGGACAACTTACGTTTGTGCCTGGATTTTTAAACCATAAGGCACGATCAGCCGGATCAGCTCGATAACCATTAATGCATTTTAATGCAAACTCTCTTTCTTTACCATTTGCGTTTCCATACCATAAGGGAGCGCCTACGCCAGAAAAGGCGTTACGTTGGTAAATGACTTCTTGGATAGTAGATGTATTTCTAAATACATTGCATGAAGCAACAACACGATTAATCACGACATTACCTACTAAAAGCATACCAAAGTTTCCTTCGCCTACAGCTTCTGCGCGCATTAATCTACCCAGTAAATCTATATCTTTTGTGACATATTTACATCTTGCGATATTCTCACCTTCTTTTCCTGTTGTCTTTAGTAAAAATATATGTGAAAGTTTAGGAATTATAACCATAAAATGAAAGCCAGTTGCTTTTAGATATAAAATTTAGTATACTAAAGAAAATTGGAGGTGGACTCATGCAAAAAATAAAAGGAATTGGTTTTATTTTGGGATTGAGTTTAATATTATGTGCTTGCAATAATAAAAATGAGATAGTGAACGTTACTAAACAAGGGACGGAGTATATTTATGAGAATGCATCATTTTTTTATCCTAATAAATTTAATGTGGAGGATGATAATGAAAACGGTGATGTTAAAGTACCGAGCCAAACTAAAAATACAAGCATAAAAATATCTCATAAAGAAGAAATAATTGAATTAGAAGTTAGTGATGTAGTTGAAGATAATGTCGAAAGTGAACTCATTCAATTATATAAAGTAGATTTAGAAACAATGGGGTATACAGTTATTTCAAATACTAAAGTGAATTTAGACAATGGCGATTCATGTTATGAAGTAGTCATTGAAGATAGCGATATCAAAGCAAAACACATGGTTATTTATGAAAATAATCTGCGATATGTTTTAAAATATGAAGCACCGTCTAATGAATTTGACAAAAAAATTTTAAAGATGGATAAATATTTATACACATTTGTAGTAAAGGAACATGGTGAAAAAGACCATCTGCATTGATATTTAAAAATATCTAATTAAGCAGGCAATTAAAGTAGTGTCTTTGAGTGCGTGCTTTTTTTATTAGGAGGGAAAATGATGAAATTATTTAATACAATGACAAAGAGTAAAGAAGAATTTAAACCATTACGCGATGGAGAGGTAAGTATGTATGTATGTGGGCCAACAGTCTATAATCATGCTCATATTGGAAATACACGTCCGATGATTGTATTCGATGTTTTAAGACGCGTATTTGAGTATCGTCATTACAAAGTAACACATGTATCTAATTTTACAGACATTGACGATAAGATTATTAAAGCGGCTAAAGAAGAAAAAATGAGTGAAAAAGAACTTTCTCAAAAGTATATAGATGCTTATAATCAAGTTCGTCGTGATTTAAATTTATTATTCCCAACATATTGTCCTAAAGTGACTGAAACGATGGAGGATATTATTCAATTTATTTCGCAATTGATACAAGCTGGATATGCGTATGAAAAAGATGGTGACGTGTATTTTAGAGTAAGCAAAATTGAAGATTATGGAAAACTTTCAGGAATTAGAGTAGACGATTTATTAGAAGGAGCTAGTAATCGTGTTGAAGAAAATACAAAAAAAGAAAATCCGTTAGATTTTACTTTGTGGAAAGCCACAAATGAAGGTGTTAATTTTGAAAGTCCTTGGTCAAAAGGAAGACCAGGATGGCATACTGAATGTGTTGTGATGATTAATGACCTTTTTGAAAATGGACAAATTGATATTCATGGAGGGGGGCAAGACTTAAAATTTCCTCATCATGAAAACGAAATTGCTCAATCATTGGCTTTACATCATCATCAAATTGCTAATATTTGGATGCATAATCAAATGATTAATATTGATAATGTTAAAATGTCTAAATCTTTAGGAAATGTTTTATGGGCAAAAGATATGATTGAAACAATGGGGATGAATAATTTTAAGTGGTTAATGTTATCTACACATTATCGTAACCCTCTTAACTTTACTCAAGAAGTTGTCAATAATGTTAAAAAAGAAGTGGATAAAGTACAAAGTGCAATTAAACAAGGAGGATTATGGTTACAAATCAATGAAGTTGATTTAAATGTGGTCCCTCATCAAAGGTTGGAAGAAATGGTTGAAGCTTTAGAAGATGATTTAAATACATCTTTAGCGTTAACAAAAATTTTAGAAGAAGTTAAAGTTTTAAATCAATTACTTCGTCAAGGGCAAAAGGATAAACAAAGCATTGCTAAATCTTATGTCACATTAAACCAAATGCTAGATTTAATGGGATTTGATTTTAAAGTGATTAAGTTAACACCATCACAAAAAGAATTATATATAAAATGGAATGAACTTAAAGCTAAAAAACAATTTGAACATGCTGATCAAGTTAGAAATGAATTAATCGAATTAGGAGTATTATAGTGGAAACTAAATTTATACACCCTTTAGTTCTTGCTTATGTTGGGGATTCGGTATTAGAGATATTAACACGTGAACATATTGTGAGTGAGTTAAAAATATTAAAACCTCAATTATTACAAAATGAATCTATTTATTATGTAAGTGCTAAAGCACAAGAAAGTTTTATGAAGTATGCTTTAAAAGAAAAATTATTTACTGAAGAAGAATTAACTTTTTATGCACGAGGGAAAAATGCCAAGGATACACGCTCTTTAAAAAACACAAGTCAAAAGACTCATCGTATTTCATCAGGTTTTGAAGCGATTTTAGGACATTTACATTTAACTGGACAAAATGAGCGAATTAGAGAGATTTTTGAGTGTTATAAAATATTTGTGATACAAAAACGAAATGAAAACGAAACAAATTTGAGACAAAAATAGAGGTAAAATATGAGACAATATATATATGGAAAAAATACAGTAATGGAATCTTTAAATGGAAAAGGAGTATATGAAGTTATTATAAGTAATCAACTAAAAGATCAAACAATTGCTAAAATATGTGCAAAAAAACATATTCGTGTAAGATATGAACCTTTGACAACAATTGAAAAACTTGTTGGAAAGGTGAATCATCAAGGGGTTGTTTTAGTTAAAGAGAATTATAAGTATTATTCAATTGATGAAATTGTTCGTTCAATTCCTGCTGATAAACAACCTTTATTAGTGTTGCTTGATGGCTTAGAAGATCCCCATAATTTAGGGGCTATTTTAAGAACTTGTGATGCAATTGGAGTTGATGGGGTCATTATTGCAAAAAACAGAAGTGTTTCGTTAAATGCCACAGTCGCTAAAGTTTCAACCGGAGCAATTGACTATGTTAAAGTGGCACAAGTGACTAATTTAGGTCGCACAATTGAAGATTTAAAAAAACAAGGCTTTTGGATTGTTGGGTGTGACAATGATCAATCACAAGATTATAGAAGCATTGATTACAATATGCCATTATGTATTGTAATCGGCTCTGAAGGAGCAGGAATCTCTCGTTTAGTTAAAGAAAAATGCGATTATAAAGTTGTCTTACCGATGGTTGGACATGTGACATCGCTTAATGCATCAGTTGCCACAGCGATTATTTTATATCAAATTCATCACTCACGTTTTCCACTTTAGGTAGAAAGGATTAGATGTGGAAGAAAACACAGTTATTGAATGGATTTATCTTACAAAACAAGGAAATCAAGAATCGTTTAATGCGTTAATAAAATTTTGCTATCGTTATGTTGAAAATTTACTTTATAGTCGATATAACTATTTTACTTCATTAATTAGCGGTGAAGAATTAGTACAAGAGGCGATGATTGTTGCAGAACGCTCGATGTATGCTTACAATCCTGAAAAGCAAGCTTCATTTATCACTTTTTTAACAATTTGCTGTGTGCGAAGATGGTATACAATGGTTTCTCGTAACAAAACTAAAAATGCTCATTATAAGCAACGTGATACATCTTTAGATCAAGTATTGAGAGTTAATGATGGGATTCAAAAGCCAATTACAATGATTGAGACAATTGAAGATTCCTATCCTATGAGACAGCCTATAGAAAGTCTTTATATAAATGAGATGCTTGAAAAAGCCTATCGAGTTTTAAATCAAGCTAAAAATAAAGAAGTCAAAATTTTATTTGAATTAAAAGTCTGCGGATTTAGTGATAGTGAAATTGCTAAAAAGATGAAAGCAAATGAAAAATGGGTAACTAATACGCTTTATCGTTATCGAAAAAAGTTTCATTTTAACAAACATTAATTGACTATTTATATCATCTATGTTAAATTAAATTAACGTAGGTGAGAAGAATGAAACAAAAAGTAATATTAGTATGTACAGAATGTTTATCTAGAAATTATACAACAAATAAAAACAGTCGTGTCAATCCAGAACGACTTGAACTCAAAAAATATTGTAAAAAATGTGGAAAACATACAATTCACAAAGAAACAAAATAGGGGGGATCGTATGAAATTTAAAGAATGGTTTAGTATCAAAGGAATTAAATCTGAAATGAAGCAAGTAAGATGGTTAACAAAAAAAGAATTATTGACTAATTCTATTACGGTACTTTCTTTTTGTTTAATTATGGCTTTATTCTTTTTTGGAAGTGACGCAGTTATTGCGATAATTTTAAAAGCATTGGGGTTGAATTAAAATGGCAGGAATGAATGACGAAGGAAGACAATGGTATGTAGTAAATACATATTCAGGTCATGAAAATAAAGTAAAAGAAAACTTAGAAAAACGTGTAGAGTCAATGGGGTTACAAGATTACTTATTTCAAATTGTAATTCCAGAACATACTGAAACAGAAATCAAAGACGGAAAAAAAGTAAACGTTACTCGTAATATGTTTCCGGGTTATGTTTTAGTTGAAATGATTATGACTGATGAAGCTTGGTATGTTGTTCGTAATACTTCTGGTGTAACTGGATTTATTGGGTCTTCAGGTGGTGGAGCTAAACCTTTCCCATTACAAAAAAGTGAAATTGAACCAATTTTAAAGAAAATGGGAATTAGAAGTGAAGTGCTTAACATTGATTTTTCAGTGGGAGATGAAGTACGCGTTGTTTCTGGTGCATTAGCTGGAAAACAAGGTAAAGTTGAATCGATTGATTTACAAAAAGGAGAAGCTAAAATCTTAATTGATATGTTAGGAAGTTTAGTACCTATGGAAGTTGAGTTATCTCAATTAGAAAAAGTAGAATATTAATGTAATAAGTGGTCTTAAATAAATATTTAAGACCTTTTTGTTTGAGTAAGAAATTTTGCTTAAACATTTTAAATGAGTTTTGTATTTAAAGAAAAAATGGAAAAATTGTATTTAACTTTTTATTTTAAAAAGAAAAATAAAAAAAGTGTTGCATTTTTCAAGAAATAATGTAAAATAAGTAATCGGCACAAGTATGTGTTAATGTCTCGTGGAAGGATCAATATCCGATAGACCACAGCACGGGCAAATTTTATAGGAGGTGTGTCGCGTGAGTAAAAAAGTAGTAAAAGTTGTTAAAATTCAATTCAAAGCAGGACAAGCAAAACCAGGACCAGCTTTAGCAGGTGCAGGGATTCAAATGCCTAAGTTCTGTACTGCATTTAATGATCAAACAAGAGATCGTATGGGTGAAACAGTACCGGTTGTAATCACTGTTTATGAAGACAAAGATTTCGACTTCGTATTAAAAACAGCACCAGCAGCAGAAAAAATTATGAATGCATGCGGTATTAAAAAAGGTGCAACTAACCCAGGTAAAGAAACAGTAGCTAAACTTTCAGCAGCTCAATTAAAAGAAATCGCTGAGTACAAAATGCCTGATTTAAATGCGAACGATATTGAAGGTGCAATGAAAATTGTCGCTGGAACTGCTCGCAATATGGGTGTAGAAGTAGAAGCATTTTAATTAAACGAAAGAAGAAAGTAAGGATATAACACTCAATCGTGGGAGGATTATCCGCTATTACCACTTAAGGAGGAAGCAAAATGGCTAAGAAAGGTAAAAAATATATTGAAGCTAAAGCTTTAATTGAAAAAAATAAGACATATTCAGTTGAAGAAGCAATTGAATTAGTTAAAAAAACTAGTACAGTTAAATTTGATGCTACTGTTGATGTTGCATTTAAATTAGGATTAGATACTAGACATGCAGACCAACAATTACGTGGAGCTATGGTATTACCTAACGGAACTGGTAAAACTAAAAAAGTTTTAGTAGTTACTCAAGGTGCTAAAGTTGAAGAAGCTAAAGCAGCAGGTGCTGATGTAGTTGGTGGAACTGAAATTTTAGAAGAAATCAAAAAAGGTTGGTTAGATTTTGAAGTAATGATCGCTACACCTGATATGATGGCTGAATTAGGGAAATTAGGACGTATTTTAGGACCTAAAGGTTTAATGCCTAACCCTAAAACTGGAACTGTAACTATGGATGTTACTAAAGCTGTTAACGAAGTTAAAGCAGGTAAAGTAACTTATCGTACAGATAAACAAGGTAACGTGCACGTTACTATTGGAAAAGTATCATTTGATACTGAAAAATTAGTAGAAAACTATAATGCAATCTATGATGTTTTAGTAAAAGCTAAACCAAGTAGTGCTAAAGGTGTCTACATGAAAAATGTTGCTGTGTCTTCAACAATGGGACCTAGCATCAAAGTTGCAACTTTATAGTTCGCAGTTTAAAATAAGTCGCAATCAATATACCGTAGACAGCAACGGCGAAAGCTTAATCATGTTGCCGAGGTGTTATCGTTACATAACGTTGACATAACCCTCGTGTTTTACATGAGGGTTTTATTAGGATATATTGTTGCAATATATTTAAATTTAAATAGGAGGTGTCACAATGTCTGCACAAGCAATTGAATCAAAAAAAGTGATTGTTTCTGAAATCACTGATAAATTAAAAAATGCACAATCTGCTGTTGTAGTAGAATATCGTGGATTAACAGTTGCAGAAGTAACTGAATTACGTAGAAGTTTAAGAGCTGAAGACGTTGAATTCAAAGTTTACAAAAACAAAATGGTTCAAAGAGCTACTGAAGAATTAGGGTTCGGAGAAATTAACACTCATTTAGTAGGACCAAACGCAATTGCATTTGGTACAACTGATGCTGTAGCACCTGCAAGAATATTAGCAAAATTTGCTAAAGATCACAAAGATTTAGTAATTAAAGCTGGTATTGTTGAAGGGAAAATTTTAGCAGAAGCTGAAATTAATGAATTATCAAAATTACCAAACAGAGAAGGTATGTATTCTATGTTACTTGGATGCATTAAAGCGCCAATTGGTAAAGTTGCACGCGTTATTAACGCAGTTGCTGAAGCTAGAAACGGTGGTCCAGTAGAAACTACTGAAACAGCTGAAGCATAAGAGAAAATAAAATTAATCGGAGGATATATTAAAATGGCAAAATTAACACATGAAGAAATTTTAACTTATTTAGAAGAAGCTACTATCTTAGAATTAAATGACTTAGTAAAAGCAATCGAAGAAAAATTTGATGTAACTGCTGCTGCTCCTGTTGCTGTTGTTGCTGGAGATGCTGCTGCAGCTGATGCTGAACCATCAACTGTAACTGTTACATTAACTGATGCTGGAGCTACTAAAGTTGCAGTTATCAAAGCTGTAAGAGAAATCACTGGATTAGGTTTAGTTGATGCTAAAGGTTTAGTTGACAAATTACCTGCTGCTATCAAAGAAAACATCTCAGTTGATGAAGCTAACGGAATTAAAGAAAAATTAGAAGCTGCTGGAGCTAGCGTAGAAGTTAAATAATTTTTCTTATAAGAAGCCCACAAGGGCTTTTTTATTTTGAATATGAATTGTGAGGTTAAATATGGCACATTATTATACAAATGAAGAAAATTTAAAAAGTGATACTAAAACATTTCAATTTAATTATTTAAATAAAACAATCACATTTAAAACTGATTCTGGTGTATTTTCAAGAGATTTTATAGACTATGGTTCAAGAGTTTTATTAAATGCAATTGAAATTCAACCTCATGTCCAATCAGTTCTTGATGTTGGAGCTGGTTATGGGGGAATTGGACTTTCATTAGCAATTAACAATCCTGAAATTCATTTTGACTTACTAGATGTAAACTTAAAAGCGTTAGAATTGTGCAAAGAAAATGCTTTTTTGAATCATATTGAAAACATCAATGCATTTGAGAGTTCATGTTATGAAAATGTCAATCGAACATATGATTTAATTGTTACTAATCCACCTATTCGTGCGGGTAAAGAAATTGTTCACAATATTTTAAGTAATGCTTATAATCATCTAAATAAAAACGGAGAGTTATGGGTAGTTATCCAAAAAAAACAAGGTGCGCCTAGTGCTAAAAAATGCATGGAAGAAGTATTTGATCATGTTGAAGTTGTCAAAAAAGACAAAGGATATTACATTTTAAAATCTATTAAAACTAATAAATAAAATTCAACATACAAACTTTTTAATTAATTATAATTCGCTTTTATTTGAAATTAGATTATTCAAATAAGTAATGATTAAAAATGCGTTTATAAAGTATGATGAACATAACGACCTTCTTATTGAAAACCTAAATAGTTAAAGGTTAAAAGGAGGTTTTTTTTGTATTAGAAAATTTTATTGATCAGTTAATAAAGATTTATAAAATACCATGATAATATTTACTTATCATATTATAAAGTATAAAAAATGAAATATATTTTTCTTTAATCATAATAACTAATTAAACTCTGTATCAAATGATTAAGCAAATTTTTTATTGAGCTTTAAATACACTTCATTAAAAGTTGTGCTAAATTGGATTTAAGTGTGATTTTATTATTTATTCTAAAATTAATTTTAATAATTTTGATTTTATTATTGACTATATCTTAAAGTTATGCTAACATACTATAATGCCTATTAATGTTTTATAGTGGTATTTTTGTATACTCTAAAACAGTTTAAATAGAGAACTTTGAAGGGGTGGATGTACGTGGAACAAAGAAAAACGCAGTCAAAAAGTAGAATTACTCGTCGTAATTATTCTCGAATTAGTGGTTCTTTAGAATTACCTAATTTGGTTGAAATTCAAACTGACTCTTACCGTTGGTTTAAAGAACAAGGGATTAAAGAAGTTTTTCAAGATATATATCCAATTACTAACTACAATGAAACTTTGTCATTAGAGTTTGTTGATTGTTATTTTGATGATGCTAAGTTTTCGGCTGATGAAAGTAAGGACCGTGATACTAACTATGCGGCGCCACTTAGAGCTACACTTAGATTAGTAAATACTAATACAGGTGAAATTAAAGAAAATGAAGTATTTATGGGTGATTTCCCATTAATGACAGATGGTGGGACATTTATTATAAATGGGGCAGAACGTGTAATTGTTTCTCAATTAGTTCGTTCTCCAGGAGCATATTTTAATGAAGTGCTTGATAAAAGCGGTAAAACTGTATTTGCTGGGAGTGTAATTCCTTCTCGTGGAACATGGTTAGAATTTGAAAATGATGCAAAAAATGTATTAAACGTTCGTATTGATCGTACTCGTAAAATTCCTGGTACAATTTTATTACGTGCTTTAGGATTATCAACTGATGAAGATATTATTAATGTTTTTGGTGAACATGAATATATCTTAAATACACTAGCGAAAGATCCAACACATAGTACAGAAGAGGCATTAATTGAGATTCACACAAAATTAAGACCGGGTGAACCAGCAACTTTAGATGGTGCAAATAACTTATTATATACAAAGTTTTTTGATCCAAAACGTTATGACTTAGCAGGAGCAGGACGTTTCAAATTTGCACAAAAATTAAGTTTATCAGATCGTTTATATAGTAGAGTATTAGCTCAAGACATCGTTGATGTTGATGGAAATGTTATATTAAAAGAAGGAACATTCATTGATAAAGAACAAGTAGCTTTGTTAAAACCTGTTTTTGAAGCTGGTGCTCATATGGTTGATATTAAAACCAATGAAAGAATGGCAAGTCATGGAACTGTTCAAATGGTAGATGTATGGGTTGATGATACATGTAATCGTAAAATGCGTATCATTGGAACAGATTTATCATTAGAAAGTAAATTTATTACTATTTCAGATATGATTGCTGCTTATTCATATATGTTTAATTTAGTGGATATTTTTGATGAATTACAATATCCAACAGATGATCGTATTAAATATATGATGCGTTTAGGTTTATTAGATGACATTGATCATTTAGGAAACAGACGTGTTCGTACAGTAGGGGAATTAATTCAAAATCAATTTAGAATTGGTTTATCAAGAATGGAAAGAGTGGTTAAAGAAAGAATGTCATTATCTGAAAGTGATAGTGCAACACCTCAATCATTAACAAATATTCGACCATTAACTGCGGCGATTAAAGAATTCTTCTCATCAAGCCAGTTATCTCAATTCATGGATCAAATTAATCCGTTAGCCGAGTTAACTAATAAACGTCGTTTATCTGCGTTAGGACCTGGTGGTTTAAGTCGTGACCGTGCAGGATATGAAGTGCGTGACGTACACAGTTCTCACTATGGTAGAATTTGTCCAATCGAAACTCCTGAAGGTCCAAACATCGGGTTAATTACAACATTAGCATCATATGCTAAAATCAATAAATATGGATTTATTGAAACGCCATATCGTAAAGTTAATAACGCTAAAATTGATGAATCTGATGTTCGTTATTTAACAGCAGATGTTGAAAAGAAATATATCATAGCTCAAGCAAATGTAAAAACAAGCGAAGATGGTGAAATCTTAGATGAACAAGTTATTGCACGTCATTTAGGTGAAAACATCATGGCTAAACGTGAAGAAGTTGATTTTATCGATATTTCACCAAAACAAATCGTTTCAGTAGCAACTTCATGTATCCCGTTCATCGAAAACGATGATGCAACTCGTGCCTTAATGGGTGCCAACATGCAACGTCAAGCTGTACCGTTATTAAATCCACATACACCTTTTGTTGGAACTGGTATGGAACATCAAGCAGCTAGAGACTCAGGAAGTGCAGTTGTAGCTAAAGAAGATGGTATTGTTACTTATGTAGATGCTAAAAAAATTATCATAGAAGAAGCAACAGGACCTAGAAACTATCGTTTGTTAAAATTTAATATTTCAAATGCAGGAACTTGTATTAACCATTCACCAATTGTAACAGTTGGTCAAAAAGTTACTAAAGGCGAAGTGTTAGCAGATGGTCCAGCAATGGAGCAAGGTGAATTAGCATTAGGTCAAAATGTATTAGTTGGATTCATGACATGGAATGGTTATAACTATGAAGATGCCATTATTATGTCAGAAAGATTAGTTAAAGAAGATGTCTATACTTCAATTCATATTGAAGAATATAGTATTGAATGTCGTGAAACTAAATTAGGACCTGAAGAAATTACTCGTGACATTCCTAACGTTGGTGAAGAAGCACGTAAAAATTTAAATAGTAATGGTATTATCATGATCGGTGCTGAAGTTAAAGAAGGAGACATTTTAGTTGGTAAAGTAACTCCTAAAGGACAAGCAGAATTGTCGGCAGAAGAAAAATTATTATTAGCAATCTTTGGAGAAAAATCTAGAGAAGTTAAAGATAATTCATTACGTGTTCCTCATGGTGGAGCAGGTATTGTTCATGATATTAAAATCTTCTCACGTAAAAACGGAGATGATTTACAACCTGGTGTAAATCAAGTTATTAAAGTTTACATCGTTCAAAAACGTAAAATCTCTGAAGGGGATAAAATGGCGGGACGTCATGGTAATAAAGGGGTTATTTCTAAAATATTACCAATTGAAGATATGCCTCACTTAGAAGATGGAACACCATTAGACATCATGCTTAATCCATTAGGGGTACCTTCTCGTATGAACATCGGACAAGTGTTAGAATTACACTTAGGTTATGCTGCTAAACAATTAGGTTTATATATTGCGACACCTGCTTTTGATGGTTTACATCGTGCGGATTTAGAAGATATTATGGAAGAAGCAGGAATGGCAAAAGACGGTAAACAATGGGTAATCAGTGGTGAAACTGGAGAATATTTTGATTCTAAAATCTCTGTTGGAATTATGTACATGATTAAATTAGCCCACATGGTTGATGATAAACTTCATGCTCGTGCAGTTGGGCCATATTCATTAGTTACGCAACAACCTTTAGGTGGTAAAGCACAAAACGGTGGACAAAGATTTGGAGAAATGGAAATCTGGGCACTTGAAGCCTATGGTGCAGCCTATACATTACGTGAAATCTTAACTGTAAAATCCGATGATGTTGTTGGACGTGTTAAGACATATGAAGCCATTGTTAAAGGGCAAAAATTGCCTGAACCAGGATTACCAGAAGCGTTTAGAGTACTTAAAAAAGAATTACAAGCATTAGCTTTAGATGTTCGTTTATTAGATGAAAATGATGAAGAAATCGATATGAGAAAAATCGAGGAAGAAGAACGTCGCTTCCCAACTTCTATTGAGGAAGTCAATAACGAAGTTGATAAAAAACAAGAAAAAGAAGTTGAAGAAAAAGTCGATGAAATTGATGAAGACGATGATTTAGATATTGAATTAGACTTTGAAGAAGATGAAGAAAATCTTGAAGAAGATTTTGATGACTTAGATGATTTTGATAATTTAGATGATCAAGATGAAGAATAGGAGGAAGTAACCATGGCAGATATTAATAATTTTTCAGCAATTCAAATAGGGTTAGCTTCTCCAGAAAAAATTCGTGAATGGTCTTATGGTGAAGTTAAAAAACCTGAAACAATTAACTATCGTTCTCAAAAACCTGAAAAAGATGGTCTATTTTGTGAAAAAATCTTTGGACCTTCTAAAGATTGGGAATGTAGTTGTGGTAAATACAAGAAAGTAAGATATAAAGGCGTTGTTTGTGATCGCTGTGGTGTAGAAGTTACTAAGTCTTCTGTACGTCGTGAACGTATGGGGCACATTGAGTTAGCTACACCAATAGCCCACATTTGGTATTTAAAAGGAATACCTTCAAGAATGGGATTAATTTTAGATATGTCACCAAAACAATTAGAAGAAATTATTTATTTCGTATCTTATGTTGTAACAGATAAAGGAAATACACCATTAGAGTATAAACAAGTTTTATCTGAAAGAGATTATAGAAATTGCTGTGAAAAATTTGGACGTAACTTTGAAGCGAAGATTGGGGCAGAAGCGATTAAAATCTTACTTCAAAAAGTAGATTTAGATGGGGAATTTGAAGCAGTTACTAAAGAATTAAAAGAAGCACAAGGACAACGTCGTTCTAAATTAATTAAACGTTTAGAAGCAATTGAAGCTTTTAGAAGTTCTCAAAATGATCCAGAATGGATGATTTTAGATGTATTACCAGTTATACCACCTGATTTAAGACCAATGTTACAATTAGATGGTGGGCGTTTTGCAACAAGTGATTTAAATGATTTATATCGTCGTGTTATCACTCGTAATAATCGTCTTAAAAAATTATTAGAACTTGGCACACCTTCAATTATCGTTCAAAACGAAAAACGTATGTTACAAGAAGCAGTTGATGCTTTAATTGATAACGGTCGTCGTTCTAAACCAATTACTGGAGCAGGATCTAGACCATTAAAATCTTTATCACATACATTAAAAGGGAAACAAGGTCGTTTTAGACAAAACTTATTAGGTAAACGTGTCGATTATTCTGGACGTTCAGTTATTGCCGTTGGACCTGATTTAAAAATGTATCAATGTGGAATTCCACGTGAAATGGCATTAAATTTATTTAAACCGTTTGTTATCTCTGGATTAGTCGGTGATGGATTAGCAACAAATATCAAAGCTGCTGAAAGATTAATTGACAAAATGGATGATAAAATTTGGCCAATTGTTGAACGAGTAATTAAACAACACCCAGTTTTATTAAATCGTGCACCTACTCTTCATAGATTAGGAATTCAAGCCTTTGAACCAAAATTAGTAGAAGGTCGCGCTATTCGTCTTCACCCATTAGTGTGTCCAGCATTCAATGCCGATTTCGATGGGGACCAAATGGCGGTCCATGTACCTTTATCTGACGAAGCAATTCAAGAAGCTCGTCAATTAATGTTAGGTTCAAACAACATCTTAGGTCCTAAAGATGGTAAACCAATCGTTACACCATCACAAGACATGGTATTAGGTAACTACTACTTAACTTTTGAAAAAGCTGGTGCACCTGGTGAAGGTAGCGTATTTAAAGATGTAAACGAAGTATTATTAGCATACAACGCTAAAGTGGTTCACTTGCATTCTCGTATTGCAATTAAAGCAAGTTCTTTAAAAAATGAAACATTTACTAAAGAACAAAACAATAGTTATTTAATTACTTCAGTAGGGAAAGTTATTTTCAATACTATCTTTACTGGAAACTTCCCATATGTCAATGAGCCATCGAAAGAAAACTTAGTGGCAACACCATCACGTTTCTTTGTTCCAATGGGAACTAACATTAAAGAACATATTAAAAATCAACCAATTATTAAACCTTTAGATAAAAAAGCATTAGGTAACATCATTAACGAAGTGTTTAAAACTTCAAAAATGTCAGAAACAAGCGTTATGCTTGATAAAATGAAAGATCAAGGTTTCTATTATTCAACAATTGCAGGAATTACGGTATCAGCTAATGATATTCAAATTCCAGAACGTAAATTTAAATTATTTGATGAAGCAGATTTAAAACTTGAACAAATCAAACGTTTCTATCGTAAAGGTAAATTAACAGAAGAAGAACGTAAACAACAAGTTATTTCATTATGGACAAATGTTAAAGATAAAGTACAAGATGTCGTTAAAGAAGATTTCGAAAGTAATCCACTTAACCCAATCTTCATCATGTCTGATTCTGGGGCGCGTGGTAACGTTTCAAACTTTACTCAGTTAGTAGGTATGCGTGGATTGATGTCAAACCCTAAAGGGGAAACTATTGAATTACCAATTAAATCTTCATTTAGAGAAGGTTTAACAGCATCTGAATTCTTTATTTCTACTCACGGTGCACGTAAAGGTTCTACCGATACTGCCTTAAAAACTGCCGATTCAGGATACTTAACACGTCGTTTAGTAGACGTTGCTCAAGATGTCATTATCACAGAAGAAGATTGTGGAACTGATAAAGGGTTTGTGGTATCTGACTTATTCGATACTTCAGATAATTCTATTATCGCTCCATTATATGACAGATTAGTTGGTCGTTTCTCACAAAAAGATGTTTTACACCCTATAACAGGTGAAGTAATCGTCGCTAAAGATGAAATGATTAATGAAGATTTAGCAAATCAAATTGTTAATGCAGGTATTAAAGAAGTCGAAATTCGTTCTGTACTTGGATGTAATGCAAAACATGGAATTTGTCAAAAATGTTATGGACGTAACTTAGCTACTGGCGAAGTTGTTGAAATTGGAGAAGCAATTGGTATCATGGCTGCTCAATCAATCGGTGAACCAGGTACACAGCTTACAATGCGTACTTTCCACATGGGTGGTGTGGCCGGTGGGGCAGACATTACTCAAGGGTTACCTCGTATTCAAGAGTTATTTGAAGCACGTAATCCAAAAGCAAAATCAATTATTTCTGAAATTGAAGGAACTGTTTCAGCAATTTTAGATCATGATGGTCGTGCTGAAGTAGTTGTTGCTAATGATTTGGAAACAAGAAGTTATTTAGCACCTTATGGTGCAAAACTCCGTGTTAAAACAGGAGATGAAGTTGAAATTGGTGGAAAAATCACTGAAGGTTCAATTGATCCAAAAGAATTATTAGCCGTTGCAGATATTAAAGCAGTTGAAAACTACATCTTAAAAGAAGTACAAAAAGTATATCGTATTCAAGGGATTGAAATTTCAGATAAACACATTGAAGTTATTGTAAGACAAATGTTAAGAAAAATGAGTGTTGTTGAAGGTGGGGACACTGGTGCTTTACCAGGAACTCATATTAGTGTTTCAAGATTTACTGAATTAAACAAAGAAGTTTTAAGCAGTAAAAAGCGTCCTGCCGTTGCAAGACCTATCTTACTTGGTATTACTAAAGCTTCACTAGAAACTGAATCATTCTTATCTGCCGCTTCATTCCAAGAAACAACTCGTATCTTAACAGATGCTGCAATTAAAGGTAAAAAAGATAATTTACGTGGATTAAAAGAAAACGTAATTATCGGTAAATTATTGCCAGCAGGAACAGGTTTAAGAGGTCCATTACTTTCACCTGAACAAAAAGCAGAATTAGAAGCAGCAAATGAAGAAGAAGAGTTTGATTTTGATACATTAAATGACTTTGATGAAGAAAATGATTTTGATATAGTTGAAACAGAAGAAAATGATGACTTAGATGAAGTAGAGGCTTAATAATAAATAACGATTGTCTAATTCTAATAATTAATTTTAAATATTAATCAAAAAGAGATTTCATAAGGTTAAACAACTAATTTGAGATCTCTTTTAAGTTTAATAAATCACTGAATAATATATTTTTTTCTAGATTATTTGACTATTTAACTATTTGATTAGTCCGCTAATACAAAAAGGCAAATAGAATTTTATAAAATATCATAATAATCAATAATATTAAATAATGAAGCACATTTCTCTTTAATCTCAGGAATCAATTAAAACCAGAATTGTGTAGTTAATCTAATTTGCTAATAAATTTAAATTAGATGAGTTCACTAAAATGTTTAGATAGAAGAAATTGATACATAATTAATAAAGAATAAATGATTTTATAAAAAAAGTAAAAATTAGTTCAAATCTATCCATCAAAGTAACATTTGCATAGTAAAATTTTATTTTTTATATTAAGTGTAAATTAAAGATAAAATAATAAATTACAAATTTTCTTAAACATTCTCAAAAGTTCTTAAACCCTTATTATATAGGGAATAAGGACTTTTTTATACGATAGATAATGTCTTAAATGTTCTTAAAGTTGCTCAATCTTTTCTTGTCTAAAGTAGTAAATTTAGTAGTACAGTTATGCAGTAAGTCTTTGCATTTCTGTTTGTGCCGATAAATAACTACCATGTGCATAATAGCCGAGTGTCATTGTAATATTTTTATGCCCCATAACATATTGTAAGTTGTTTGGTGTCATTCCTTTGTTTGCCATGTTCGTACAAAATGTATGCCTTAAAATATGTGGTGTAATATTGGGAATTTCGTTTTTTGTAATCTTCCTATATTTCTTCGTAAGGTTACTAAATGTGCTAGTATAGTAAGCATTATACATAGGATAGCCATGCTTATTAAGAAAAACAAAACCTTTATAACCGTCAACTTCTATGGGGTAGGCATTCTTTCTGTTTTGAATTACATTTTTAAGTGTTTCATAGACTAAATCAGTCATAGGTACTTTACGATAACCACTATCACTTTTCGGTGGCTCTGTATAATAACCGTCTTTATCTTTTTTTAGTTGGTGGTTAATATCAATCATACGATTATCAAAATCAATATCAGAAAGTGTTAGTCCACACATTTCAGAAACACGCAATCCTGTATTTACCAAAACAATAATTTCAGAATAATAAGCTTTATAAGTATCATCTTCTTTTGCAAAATCAAGAAGTGCGTTAGTTTGTTCCTCTGTCAATGCCACTTTCTTTTTAGTATCGTTTTCAATAACATCGGTTAAGGTAAAGTCAAAAGGATTTTTCCTTAATAAATCATCTTGAATGGCAAGATGAAAAGTTGCATTAAGACTTCTTTTCATATTCTTGATTGTATTAAAAGAATACTTCTCTTTCATTCTATATGCCCATGCTTTCGCTACTGACATTTTTACTTTATCAATGCTCATATTTCCCAAACTATCATTTTTTAAGACTTCCATAAGGCTATTTCTGCCTTGTACTGTTGCTTTTCTGACATTTGCTCTACTGTTAATATATCGACTATATAACATGCATACTGTCATATTTTTATTACTCGTATCAATACCATCATCTAAATCTTTTTGTATTGTCTTAATCATATCACGAAGTGCAACACAATCTCTTTTTCCTTTTGGCACTCTGTCTGTTGCAACTAATTTCCAAGAATAAACAAACTTTACTTGTCCATTTTTTTCTATGTATTTATAACAATATCTACCGTCTTTTCGTTGGCTCTCTCCGTTTTTTAACAATCTTCCTTTGTTATCTGTCCTTTTCATGCTATGAACTCCTTTCGCTTATGAAAAGAGCCTTGAATATGACTAATCAGAGTATATCATAAACAAGGCTTGATTTCATTAGATCGTATCTAGTTCATCTAAAACATTTTCAAATAATTTTCGCTTGATTAACAAACGCTGTCCGTTGTAAAAGAGCCAATTTGCATTTTTATGTTCTTCTGCAATTTTTCGTAATTTATTTTCGCCAATGTGAAAATATTGACTTGCTTCTTCAATGGACAATAAATATTTTTGATGTATAGGTACAACTTGTTTCATCTATATCACACTCCTTTTTTAGATAAGATTAAATTATTTTCATCAAGCAAGAACGATTTAAAAAGTACATCATTTTGATTGATAAATACACCCTTTGAATTTGGTGGTATTTTTTCAAGGGCAGAATTATTTTCCAATACCATTTGAGATAAAATTTTATCTGCACTTCCACAAATTCTATTTCCTAAATTTATTTTTATCTGTCCGTTAATAATATCTGCTGACGGTTTTTGTGTTGATAGAATAAGGTGTACTCCAAAAGCACGCCCTAATCGAGAAATAGACGTAATGTGTTCCTCTATTTTTTCCATAAGTTCTAATTTTTCTTTATTGGTACTTTTTTTCAAACCTGTTTTATCAAGTAATTCAGCTACTTCATCACATGCTATTATGATACGATTTAATTTTTCATCATTTTTACTGTTATATTCTTCAATATTTCTACAAGAATGAGAAACCAAAATATCTCTTCTTCTATTCATTTCTGTTTTAATGGAAATCAATGTATCAAGAAAATCTTGTTCTAAAGTGATGATTTTACAATGTTTATGCCAAATTTCATTAAAATCAAGTCCACCCTTAAAATCAGCAATATAGACTTCCATATTTTTTAATAGACATTGCCTTAAACAAAGTTTAAATAGCATGGTCTTTCCAGAGCCAGTGCCACCAGCAACCAGGGAATGAGCTACATTATTTAAGTTTATTTTTACTTTTTCAAAAGCAGAAACTCCTAAAAGTAAAGTACAATCATCATCAACTAGCATTTCATCTTTCCAAAGTATAGTTTTTGAAAAGAATTTATCTAAATCAACGATATAAACATTAATAATCTTTTTATTGTGTTTGCTAAACTTTATTTGTAAAATGTCATATCCTAACAATGTTTCAATTCTGTCTTGTGAATTTTCCCAATCCGTTAAGGAAAGATAAGGACTATAAAATGTATAAACCTCTATATCTGTTTCTTTTGATAAATGTTTTCTATTTAATAGTCGAGGAATTTCATATTCTTTATTATGAAAACCTATTTTATAAAAACCTTTTGATAGTTTATGCGTTCCTCTAGGTGTTCCAAATACTATCACAGTTAAAAATAGTACTATTGGCTTTATCACTGCAATAACAAACTCACTTATAATATTTTGGGGCAAAATAGAGTAATACACCCATTCCAAACCATTTAATACATAGAACATTAAGATAATACAAATAAACAAAACTAGTTTTTTTCTATTATAAATAATTTCTCTTATACCATTAAATAATCGAAATATTAAATTTTCAATCTTTTTCATTATGTATAATGTACCTCTCTTTCTCATGCTCTATTACTTCTCCCGTCACTTTGATTTCTATTATTTTATTAATTTTGTTTATCAAAGCGTTCCACTTTAAAGGATAATGTTTTTGAATATCTTCGTATTGATTTTCTAGTGGTAAAACAGAAAGCAAATATACATACTCATATACACTGTATCTATCATAGAACCTAGCAGGAAGATACATTGGAAATATGTCTAACAATGCTATCAAATCATCAATATAAAGGGAATTTTTAAAGTTATCCAACAATAAAACTTTTTCCCCATGATAAGTGTCATAACTCATCTCTTTATGTTTTCTATAGTTGGTTATTCTACAAATATCAATAGGTTCGTGGCATTCATACACCATTTTTGTTTTTCCGACATTATGTTGTCCAAAACAATATATTACCGAAAGCGAGCGAAACTTATTTGCATTTTTAATAAGCAAAGCCTCTTTCAATGCTTCGATTTGTTTAACCTTGAAAATAAGTTCAGGTCTATCTGAAACAATTTCTCCAATTACTTTTCCATCTTCTAAATCCTTGATGACTTCATAATTTAGTGGATTTTTTTCTTGTTTCTCATTTAGCGTTTCTCCCCATTCATAGAAACTTCCCTCAATTCGAGTCTCAAATTTTTCAGAATCACCCCATTTCGCTTTATCCTTTTTTATATATGAACGATTTTCTTCGATTGTTCCTAGTGCTTTTTCGCAATGGCAAGTTACAAATTTAGCACGAATTGTTGAAAATCTGATAGGAGATTTCCTATATATAAAAATGTGTGTATGTGGTGTTCCACTTTTTGAAATTTCATCACTTATACAATAATAATTTGGAAAAAGACTATTCAATCTATCAATAATAATTTCTCTTGTTAGTTCATATTCTTGCGGATTATTTATTACTATATTCCATTTTCTCGATTGTGGGTTTCCCATAAATATCACTCCTTTTTGTATCTTTAATGCTACATGCTACTTGTGTATTGCTAAGGGTAATACTTGACCTTAGCAAAGTGTGGAAATTCGTGCCCTTTAAGGGCACTCATTCCACCTATTCATGATGAGATTACTTCCCAATTACGATAATATCTTCTGCATAAACAGAAAGTTGATTACGATAATCTCCATAAACATTACATAAAACATTCTTTAATTGAACTTTAACATTCATTGGAACATCAATTTGTTTAGGAATTTTTACTGTTATTTTTTCAAAAAGATTTGAACCTTGCTCTCCTTCTTTTTGATTGTAAGAAGTACCGTCCTTTATAATTACAATAGCTAGTTTTGTACCTTGTACTTCTTTCGTGTTGAAATCTACTAACGGAGCAAGGCTAATTGTCATAAATTCCTTTTCTTTTGCAAATGCGTTCCAATCAAAATATTCAAATTGTCTTAAATATTTCATTTTCATTTTCCTCCTTTTAATGTATAAAGATTTGCTAGCATTCTTTACGTGTGTTATTATACTTTTTGACAGTGGGTTTATTTTGGTTGATTTTTTAGCATTTGTCTTATATAATTCCCCACTTTAGAAAGAGGTGTAATATGAAGTCAAACCATTCATTGGAATTTATTTATGAAAATTGTGTATTTGTCAATCGAAAAGTGATCCACAAATCATTTTAAAACTGAGCCACTTTATATTCAAATAAGGCATATGATTAATCCATATCATATGCCTTATT
>JAGZJH010000030.1 GCA_018365815.1 Erysipelotrichaceae bacterium | reverse complement strand
TGATCAGCCCCCTGTCAAGTAGACAGGCAAAATAAATAAAAATCATTAGATGCTTTACACAATGGTAAGGCATCTTTTATTATACCATTGCATAATTTGTAGTTTGTTTTTTAAATTGTGCATAATATTTTTGAATGCGTTTGTTTTCTTTGATTGGATATTGTTCTGGTTCCTTAGAGGTATTGAAAGCTTTTAAGCGTACTTCCATTGGTGTCATATCATTGAATCTTTCTTGTAATCTTTCGTTATTGTAGAAACTGATATAATTCTCAACAGACTCGCGTAATTCTTTATGAGAATGAAATTTATTTAAATAATACATTTCACTTTTGATAATCCCCCAAAATCCTTCGGTTGGTCCATTATCAATACATCTGCCTACTCGTGACATACTTTGAGTAATATTTTCTTCCTTTAATTTTGCTTGAAATACTATGCTTGTATATTGGAATCCACGATCGCTATGTAAGATAGGAGTAGCTCCTGGGTTCTTACTCATAGCTAATTCATAAGTACTGAATACTAAATTATTATCATTTCTTGTGCTAATAATATAAGCTACAATACTTCTGTCATATAAATCGATAATTGCACTTAAATATAGTTTTTGTTTTGAACCAACAATCTTGAATTCAGTTACATCTGTCGCCCATTTTTCATTTGGTTTGGATGCATAGAAATTTCTTGCCAATAGATTTTCTGCTGTTATTTGTGCTGTTGATTTCTTGTATTTCTTCTTCTTTCTTCGAATCACCGATTTAATACCTAACATCTTCATGATTCTTCTGACTCTCTTTTTATTATAGTGCTTAGAATTCAGCTTGTTGATCCATCTTGTCATTCTTCTATATCCTAAAATGTGATTAAATCTCTCATCATATTCAATAATCAGATTAGCTAATTCATGATTTTCTAATTCTTCTTTAGTTTCTTTTCTATTAAGCCATTTATAATAGCTGCATCTTGGTACTCCAAGGACCTTACATATATAAGCAATACTCCAATTATATTCTTCATGTATTTCTTTAATAGTTATATATTTCGGTTCTTGTTTGTTTTTGGCGAATATCGCCTCCTTTCGACTTCCTTCAATTTTTTTAAGATGATATTCTCTCTTTCTTTATCTTCTAATTGACGCTTTAAACATGCATTTTCACGTTGTAATTTTTCTAATTCAGTTAATTGAGATTCTTCTTTACGTCTTCCTCGTTTATCAGTTAAACCAACTTCTCCTAATTCTAAATACTTCTTTACCCATTGATAAACCTGTGCATAAGAAACATCAAATTCCTTAGCAGCTAATTTATATTCTTTGTCATGATTCAAACAATATTGTACGATTTCAATTCTTTCTTCAAATGTTGTCTTTCTTGATTTAGTCATGTAAATTTCTCCCTTTGGATTATAATCTTTTAATTCTTCATGACTATTATAACTGTTTATCCAATTTCGTAAAGTCGAGCGAGATGGAATATCATATTTCATCGATAATTCGAATAACGAACCATTACCATCAAAATATTCTTTAATTACCGTCTCTTTAAAATCTTTACTGTATTGTTTATTTCTTATTTTGTTGGTAAAAGCTTCTTCTCCATATTTATCATATTCGGCGATCCATTTTCTTACTGCCATCCCAGATTTCGCATTAGCTTCACTCATTCCTAAATCGATACATATTTGTGAAATACTTTCTATAGAATAATTACTTTTTCTTCCCATAAGAAAAGATTCCTCCTTTCGTAAACAACTTTATTTATTTTAGTTGTCTACTTTGGAGGAATCATATCAATATCCTAGTTCACAAATAAGAATAGATGAAGATCATGATGATTATGTTATTATGTTTAACTCACACATCACAATATACATTTTATACTTTCTTAATTTTCTTATAAGAGTAGGATACTTTTATAATATGAAAAAACCTCCCATTATTGACATTGTCTACTGGGAGGTCTATATTAAATAACTTGTTTATTTTCTTTATTCAATACTATTTGCCACTTTATAGGCTGTTCTAATTGCATTAGCGATATCTGCTGTTTTTTCACCGGCACAATCACCAACGACTTCACAAGGAATAGTAATATCTTGTGTATCAAAAGCATTCTTTTTAGAACCTAAAGCATTAACAATAGTATCTGTTTTGATTTCAATATTTTCATCATCACTAATAGCATACACAACATTGTTTTTAATTGTTTCTACTTTAGTATTCACATATTGTTTAACCCCATGACTTTCAAAATCTTTCATCATTAAAGGTAAGACAGTTGTTGATTCACCTAAAGCAATTTTATCTAACATTTCTACAATACTCACATGATGTCCTTTATTAGCCAAATATTCAGCAGTTTCAGCACCTACTAAACCACCACCAATAACCACACAATCACCAGTCACTTCTAAACCATTCAAAACCTCCCAACTAGAAACAATATTACTATTTTCATGACTAATTGGCATTTCCATATTATGTGCTCCTACAGCAATAATAGCATGATCAAAACCATTGACTAAATCAGCATTCACTTCACTATTTAAATGAATATCAACACCTAAAGTAGGTAATACTTTTTCATAATATTCAATGCTTCTTAATATTTCATTTTTTCTAGGAGGTACTGCCGCAAGATGAATTTGTCCACCTAAACGACTATCTCTTTCATATAAACTCACATGATGACCTTTTTTAGCAGCAACTCTAGCAGCTTCTAATCCAGCGATCCCTCCCCCTACAACAACAACTTTTTTAGGTTCCTTTGCAGAAGTAATAAACATAGTTTCTTCATTACCGTTTTCAGCATTTAATACACAAGAAATATATCTTCTTCCTTGAATAGCGTCGACACATCCTTTATTACAATTTAAACATTCTCTGACACATTCACCCGTTTCAGCTTTTAAAGCGATATCTGGATCTGCTAATAAAGAACGACCATAACCAATAATATCGGCATCACCATCTTTTAAAATCTTTTCACCTGCTTCAATAGAAATCACACGTCCTACTGTTGCGACCGGAATACTAACGACATCTTTTACTTTTCTACAAGCTTCTAAAGTCCAATTATATGGCACATCACCCATTGGTGGAATCGTATCACCCATATTACCGGTATGATTGGCTTGTGCCACTTGTATCATTTCTACGCCTGCTTCTTCTAATAATTTAGAAAAAGCCACTGCTTCATCAACTTCTAATCCACCTTTACCTCTTAAACTACCATCTTTATTTATAGTAATCACTGGTAATTTATATTCAATAGTAAGACTAGGAGCGGCTTCTTTAATCGCTGTTACTACTTCTAAAGCATAACGCACACGATTTTCAAAACTTCCGCCATATTCATCTTCACGATGGTTTAAAACTTTAGAACATAAAGATCCTAACAAACGATCTCCATGTACTTCAATCGCATCGACATTAGCTAACATCGCACGATGCGCACATTCTGCAATCCAACCCTTAATTTGATTTAATTGCTCTTTAGTAGCTTCACTCACAAAATGTTGCATATCATGATGTAATTTCGCATAAGCTTCTTTAGTCACTTTTTCAGCAATTTCAGTTTGTTTAAGTGCTTCTTCTTCATTACCTGCAGCTTTGGCTTTGGCAGCAACTTGTCGAGCTACCCCTGCTTCCATAATCATTTTTCCTACACCAGGAACATCATATTCTGGATAGAAAATCTGTAAAGCTAATTTACTATCATATTGATGTAAAGTATCGGCTAATTTTTTAAATGCGGGAATTTGTTCATCACTATATAATTTAGGTGTTGGGGAAGCAGTGCGAACTGGAGCCACATCACCAATAACTATATACGAAGTTCCCCCTTTAGCTAATCTTTCATAAAATTTTAAACTACGGTTATTAATTGCTCCATCTCTTTCTTCATAACCTGTAGTTAGTGGGGGGAACATTACACGATTTTTAAGTGTCATTTTCCCAACTTTAATTGGTTTTAATAATTCCATAATCTAAATCTCCTTTGCTATATTATATGCGCTAGTAATAGCGTCTTTTAACGATCCTACTTTATTACAATCACCAATTAAATGAACATTATCGATTGGAGCAGCTACTGGATTATAACCTATTGCAAATACTAAAGTATCCGCATCATTAATAATATATTCTTGATTATTCTTTTCATACTTAATTGTTGATTCATCAACATAAGTAATTTTAGAATTCAATTCAATCTTAACACCTTTTTCCATCATTCTTCGAGTAAGCAAACTCTTAGTCGCTCCAGATTCACCGGCCATTAAAGAACCAGTCATCTCAATTAAAGTAATATCTCTATTATTAGCGAATAAATCATTGACTAATGGTGCTAAATAATCTGCCAATTCACAACCCACAGAACCTCCACCAATAATAACAACTTTTCTACCTGGATACTGATTACCATTAAGAATATCATCGGCTGTCATTGTTTGTTTAAATACTTTATAGGCTTCAATTTCCTTAGGTGTAGCTCCAACACTACATATTACTTCATATCCACTAAACTCATTTTCAATCATCTCTTTAGTAACTGTAGTATTATAACGAATATCCACACCATCTAATTGACTCTTCATATACTTAACTACTTTTGTAAGTTCTTGTTTACCAATAGGGACACTAGCAATTAATAACTGTCCGCCTAAACGATCGCTCTTTTCACATAAAACAACTTCATGTCCACGCTTCTTAGCTACATAAGCGGCTTCCATTCCAGCCGGTCCACCACCGATGACAAGAACTTTTTTCTTATCTTTAGCTTTAGCGATATAATCACTTTCTACAGAAGGGTTCACAGTACAACTTATTGGTTTACCAAACATAATACCTGTTAAACATCTTCCACAACCAATACAAGGTCTAATTTCTTCAACTCGTCCAGCTTTAGATTTATTAGCAAACTCACTATCACATAAATTAGGACGTCCAATCATACAAATATCTGTTTTTCCATTAGCAATTAATTCGTCAGCAATCCATGGCTCGTTAATTCTAGAAACTGTTGCTACTGGAATATTAACATGTTTCTTAATTTCTTCACTAGCATTCATATGTGGCGCTGGAGCGGTTCCACTAGCTGGCATTGAACTCCCTCTTTTAATCGTATTTCCACCTGAAACGTGAATAAAATCAACAGTGGCTTCTTCTAATTTTTTAGATACATAAACCATATCATTTAAAGTTAAACCACCATCACTATACTCATCTCCGGAAATACGAACATCAATAATAAAATCACGACCACACATTTTTCTAACTTCGGCGATGACTTCTAAAGTTAAACGTAATCTACCATTAATATCTCCGCCATATTCATCTGTTCTCTTATTATATAAAGGAGTTAAAAAACCACCTAGTAATCCATGAGCATGTGCTGCTTGAATCTCAACACCATCGCCACCCGCTTGTTTAAAGCGATAAGCTGCTTCCCCAAACTGACGTACAATCACTTGTAGTTCTTCTTTAGTCACTTCTCTAGGAGCACTTTTAGCATAATAGGGACCAACATTACTTGGTGCTATTAATTGTGGTGTTCCAGGAATTGGAAAGGCCATATACGCTGGATGGAATAATTGTGATAAAATCTTAGTATCATATTGATGCACTGCTTCAACTAGCTTCTTCCATCCGGGGATATATGAATCATCATAAATTGACATATCACCGGGTAAATATGTATATGTTGGTTCTACTGTTGTAACCTCCGTAATAATTAAACCAACGCCTCCTTTAGCTCTAGAAGAATAATGTTCTACTAAAGCGTCTGTCACATATCCCTTATCAGCCAAATTTGTTGATAAAGGGGGCATAAAAATACGATTTTTAACTGTCGTATGACCTATTTTGATAGGTGTAAATAAATGTTCATAATTGTTCATAATAAATCCTCCACCAATATTTTATCATATCAGTAAAATAAAAGCGCTATCATTATTATCTATTTACCCCCATTTTTTGTTCTTTGAAAAGCAAAACAAGGACAAAAAAGCATCCTTGTCAGCAATTTTTTACCTTCATCACCAATTGATTGTTATCAACCACAATCTCTTTATCACTAATATCCTTCACTATGTAATTACCATTATCATTAATCAATACATGCTCATCCTGATATACCACACAATTATCAACTAAATGTTCTAATAAAGCGATTTGATGATCATCTAACTGCATCTTTAACTCTTGCTTATCTTGATTATACTTCAAATTTTGCTTAAACTGCTTACGATAGATACTCGGTGTGACCCCATAAATATCCTTGAATGCTTGAGTGTACGCTTTAGAACTATTCACGCCACAAGCAAAGGCGATTTCCTCGATTGAGTCCTTACCTGATAACAATGCTTCTACCGAATGTCGAATCCTAACCATTGCCAAATACTTCACAAAACTGATTCCCGCATATTTTTTAAACAATCTTGATGTGTATGAAATACTAAACGATAAATTATCAGCTATATCCTCTAAATGAATATCGTCTTGATAATGTTGATCAATAAACAAAATAGCCTTCATATAATTTTCATGATTCTTACTTGCTAACGGCAATTGTTCAATAGCAAATCCCTGTTTGTAACTAGCAATTAAAATCAAAGATGTGATAACATTATTCAACTCAAATAAATTATTAGTACCCGCAATAATTTGTTTAAATATTACTCCTAACTGTTCCTTAATTCTATCCAATATTAATTTATTACTCTCTCTATTACATATAATAGAAACAAAACTATTATTCACATCACCTACCATATACATAGGCAAATAACTAAAATCTAAATGCACTGTCAAAATAATACTATCACTACTACAGGGTTTAACCATATGGATATCATAAGGGGCAATAATGACTAATTCATGTTCATTAATAATACCATTCAATAATTCTGTATTCACTTCATAACTGCCGCGTAAAACATAAGAAATCTCTAAACTAGATTGTCGTGAAAAAACTTGGCGATCAAATTGATTAATACTTAAACTCAACGGATAATCAAACTTTTGTCCTGAAAAATCATAATAAAAATTCATATTTTGCATCAAATCACCCCATTTATTTTATTATATAATATTATAATAAAAAGAGTGAAGTATATGATAGAAAATATCATCTTTTAGGTTTTCTAATACAAAGGCAAAGTCATTCATATCGGATTCGCCCATTACCAAAAGAAGTGACAAGAAAAGTAAAACTAAAAGTCAAGTACAATAAACTTAATTGTTTTACTGCTTAAAATTTGTTGTGAATAAAAAAATAGCCTATACTAATGGTATTGGAGATGAATGAAATGACAAAACCTAAAAATATTTATGTTGCAATAGATTTAAAATCGTTTTACGCTTCAGTAGAATGTGTTGAACGTGGGTTAGATCCTTTAACAACACATTTAGTCGTGGCTGATGAAAGTAGAACCGAAAAAACGATATGTTTAGCCGTATCCCCATCTTTAAAATATTATGGGATTTCAGGAAGAGCGCGATTATTTGAAGTGATTCAAAAGGTTAAAGAAGTTAATCTACAAAGAAAAATAAATATTCAAAATCAACCATTTATTGGACAATCTCATGATGCAAAACAACTCCAAAATGACCCATATTTAAAACTAGATTACATCATCGCTCCTCCTAGAATGGCATATTATATCAAATATAGTACATGGATTTATGAAATTTATTTAAAATACGTTTCGCCTAATGACATTCATGTTTATTCAATTGACGAAGTTTTTATCGACATTACACATTATCTCAAAACTCAAAACATAACGCCTTATGAATTTACCAAAAAGATGATTTTAGATATTTATAAACAACATGGCATTATTGCCACTGCGGGAATAGGCACTAACTTATATCTATGCAAAGTCGCAATGGATATTGTAGCAAAACATATTCAACCAGATAAAGACGGCGTAAGGATAGCCATGTTGAATGAAAAAAAATATCGACAATATTTATGGCATCATCAACCAATTACTGATTTTTGGCGAGTGGGTAAAGGCTACGCTAAAAGATTGGCTAAAGAAGGTCTGTATACTATGGGAGATATTGCAAAATGTTCGGTTGGAAAAGATGATGAATATTATAATGAAAAATTATTGTATGATATGTTTGGGATCAATGCTGAACTTCTCATCGATCATGCATGGGGATATGAATCATGCACAATAAAAGAAATTAAGGATTATCAACCTGCTAGTCATAGCATTGGAGTTGGGCAAGTTTTAACTAGCCCATATTTGTTTGAAAAAGGAAGATTAATTTTAAAAGAAATGTTAGATTTGTTGGCTTTGGATTTAGTGGATAAACAAATCATGACAAAACAAATCGTTGTAACAGTAGGATACGATAAAGAAAACGTTTCTAAATATGAACAACTAGAAGTTAAAAATGATTGCTATGGTCGTAAGATTCCTAAACATACCCATGGGACAATTAATTTACCTCAATACACCTCTTCTTCTAGAATGATTATTCAAGAAGTATTGAAATGGTATGATCAAAATGTCAATCCTTTTTTAACGATTCGAAGATTTAACCTGTCGGCTACTCATGTTCAAAGTGTATTTTTAGTCAGTGAACAAAAACATAGTGAACAAATGGATTTATTTACTGATTACATAACTTTACAAAAAGAAGAAGAATTGTTGAAAGAGGATTTAAAAAAAGAGTTACAGTTACAAAAAACAACAATTGCTATTAAAAAGAAATATGGTAAAAATGCGATTTTAAAAGGGATGAATTTAGAAAAGGGAGCAACAACTAAAATTAGAAATAAAACTATTGGAGGACACCAAGCATAATGGCAACAATTCATAATATACATGATTATCAAGATATTTTACATTTACCTCATCATCGCTCGAAAAAATACACTGCAATGCCGATTGCTGATCGGGCAGCACAATTTGCCCCCTTTGCTGCTTTAACCGGACATCAAGAAGCGATTAATGAAACTAAACGATTAACAGAACCTAAACGTTTATTAGATGAACATCAACAAGAAATTTTAAATCGAAAGTTACAGTATTTATTAGATAATATTCAAACTCAGCCTAAAGTAGAAATGATATATTTTAAACAAGATGTTAAAAAAGATGGGGGAAGTTATGAAAAGAAAGTTGCACAACTAAAAAAAATAGATGAGTATGAAAAGAAATTAATATTGATTGATGGTAGTGTGGTTTTTATTCGAGATATTTATTCAATTGTTTTGTAAGTCAAAAAAAGAAATATTTTGTAGAAACGAATGAAAAAAATGTTAATATATAGATATGGAGGGAAGTTTATGGTCGAAAATTTATTTGAAAGAGAAACACAATATTTTTGTAGCAGTGAAACCATTTTAACAGCACTTGAAGAAATTTTAAGTACAGGAGATTTTGATGAAAAAGAAAGTGAGATTATTGTTTTAGAGTTTGTTAAACAGATGAATCAAAATGATGAAATGATGCCATTATTACTTATAAATACAGTATTAATGAGATTATCTAATGATATTCAAAATGACAAGTTATCCTACCTTTATGAAAAATTATCAACAATTAGTCATAATGGTTAAACAAGAATTGTTTTTTTAATTGGAATGATTATAATGAGTGAGAAATAGTTAATAGTGATTATAGTAGTGATTTGAAAAACACTAACTGACTAGGCGCTATTTTAAATTTAAAAAACGTTGCATCTATAAAGAGTGACAGTGGAGGAAAAATGAAAAATAAAAAAATATTTAAGCAAACGTTGTTTGCGATGCTTTTGGCGATTGAAGTTTTATTAATGTTTACCCCATTAGGGTATGTGCCAATAGGCGTACTTAGAATTACAACAATGCACATTCCGGTGTTAGTTGGAGCGATGTGTTTAGGAATTAAAGGCGGGGCCTTATTAGGACTTAGTTTTGGAATTTCATCGATTATTTACAATACTTTAGTACCGACAGTGACGTCGTTTGTATTTAGTCCGTTTGTAAGTGTAGGTCAAATTCATGGTAATGGATTAAGTCTTGTAGTTGCGATTGTTCCTAGAGTTTTGTTAGGGGTGATTGCTGCGTTAATTTATAAACGTTTAAAAAATAAATCCATAGCAGTCATTGTTTCAAGTGGAATTGCTACTTTTATACATACTATTTTAGTATTATTTTTAATCTATATTTGTTTTGGGCAACCTTATGCCTATTCAAGAGGAATTGAATATCAAACATTATTTTCAGTTTTTTTAACGACTGTATTCAGTAATGGTGTTTTAGAAATAGTAATTGCAGTGATTATCAATACTATAGTAATGAAATTAATTAATAAAATGTATAAAATATAATTAATTGCCCAACCTCTTAATGAGGTGAAAAGAGATGTTTAAAAAAATATATGCATCATTTTTAATTGGGTTAGGGTTGTTTTCTTCAACACCTACTAAAACAACTTTTTCAATTGTCAGTCACAGTAATGAAAGTAGCGATATTGCTTTAATGTATGAATATAAAAATAAAATTATAGAAGATTATTCTAAAATGATTTTAGGAATGAAAGAAGATGAAATAATTAGTGATTTATTACTTCTTTATCCTGAGATGAGTTATGAAAATCATTGTCTAACTTATGTGATTGGTGATGGAAAAGGTAAACAAATTAGCGGTGAGTTAAAAAGTAATTATTGTGATGTTGAAGTGAAACCTAAATCCTTTTTTGCAGAATTGTTTAACTAGTATGGCAAGTATGCCATACTTTTTTTATAAAAGAAAAGGCAATCAATTTCTTGTATGAAATCAACTGTCGTCGTATTTATTTTTTTAAGTAACAGATGATGTAAAATGCGGTTTTACCTTGTAAATACGGCACTTTTTGCTTGTTAGTGTGTATGGTCTCTTGTTTTTTGTATTCCACCTTATTAGAGCTTGATGTTCGCTTACAAGCTCGCTCATAGACGAAGTAAACCAATCACTTAAAAACGGCGGAAAAATCTAAGGGATTTTCCCACCGTTGTGTCTGAATCACTCTGCCAGAAGATAATACTTTTGTTATATCAAAGGTATCTATAAACAGGAGTTTATTGAATGACCTCTACAACTTCTAATTTATCATTTTCTTTTGTATAGATTATATCATTCTAGAAATAAACGGTCACTGTTTTTTAGTTAACCAATAAAATAGAGAAAAAAGACACTATCTTTCAAGTGTCTTTTTCTATAAGTCGTTACATAAAGTCTTTTATTTGTTATAAACTGTGTTCTTTTTTCATTATAAAATTATAAGTAAAGATAATAGTTAATCTTCTAATTTAGGAATAGGATCAATTCCATTTAAATCATCATCAGTAATTTGGCGAATGACTTTGCAAGGCACGCCTACTGCTATTGTCATCGGTGGAATATCTTTGGTTACCACACTACCAGCCCCGATGATTGCCCCTTTACCTATGGTCACTCCCGGTAAGATGACAACTTGACTACCAATCCATGCATAATCTTCAATGACCACCTTTTTACAATACATTTCACCATGTAATCGTACTTTATAATGTACAGGATGATTAGTAGTAGTGATAGTTACATTAGGGGTGATTAAAACCCCTTTTCCTATTTCAATTTGATAATCATCAACTAAAGTGAGATTTGAATTAAAATAAGTCCCCTCACCAATAGAAACGGTATTTCCCATAGCCAATGTTAAAGGGGGTTCAATTCATACATGATCCCCGCAAGAAGCACATAATTGATTTAATATTTCATTTCTGATTTTAGTATCCACAGGTTTAGTGTGATTAAATTTTTGACAAAGTTCACGAGCGTAAATTTGTTGATTCATGTTTTCACCAGTATCCACCCAGAGTTCCCTATTAGCAGGTCTTTTTGCCATCATTTGTTTGTATTCATGATTATTTCTATCCTTCTTGTATCTTCCAATAAATCTTTTTTAATATTTTAACATAAACCCTTTAAAATAGATTTATTATTTGTCTTAAATCATATTACAAGTTATAATAAAATTAGAAAAGGAGATTGAAAATATGAAATATGCAAAAGAAGGTGTGCAATATCACTTACAAATTAAAAACGGTGATGTAGGAAAGTATGTTATTTTACCCGGCGATCCTAAACGTTGTGTAAAGATTGCCGCTCATTTTGATAATCCTCAACTGATTGCAGATAGTCGTGAATATGTGACTTATACCGGAACGATTGAGGGCGTAAAAGTCAGTGTCACTTCAACTGGAATTGGCGGACCCTCTGCGGCAATTGCAATGGAAGAATTGGTTAAGGCAGGTGCAGATACTTTTATTCGTGTGGGAACTTGTGGGGGCATGGCAACAGAAGTTGTAGGTGGTGATTTAGTGATTGCTACTGGTGCGATACGTAATGAAGGAACAAGCCGTGAGTATGCGCCAATAGAATTTCCGGCAGTGGCAAGTTATGAAATTGTCAATGCTTTAATTCAAGGGGCTAAAACACTTGATAAAAATTATCATGTCGGTGTTGTTCAATGCAAAGACTCTTTTTATGGACAACATGAACCTGATTTAATGCCGGTATCTAGTGAATTAAATCAAAAATGGGAAGCATGGTTAAGATTAGGGTGCTTGGCTTCTGAAATGGAATCTGCGGCTTTATTTATTGTCGCAAGTCATTTAAATGTGAAAGTGGGATCTATTTTTTTAGCGGTAGCAAATCAAGAAAGAGAAAAAGCAGGCTTAGATAATCCATTAGTTCATGATACAGAAGCAGCGATAGAAGTTGCTATTGAAGCAATTAGACAATTAATTAAAGGAGAAAACAAATGAATACAGAAACAATTTTAAGTATGGTAGATCATACCTTATTAACACAAAATGCCTCATGGCAAGAGATTAAAACAATATTAGATGATGCAATGTTTTATCATTGTGCTTCTGCTTGTATTCCGTCTGGGTATGTTAAACAAGCAAGTGAGTATGTCAATGGCAAATTACCTATTTGCACAGTTATAGGTTTTCCAAATGGTTATAACACAACTGCGGTAAAAGTATTTGAAACAAAAGATGCTATTGCAAATGGTGCTGATGAAATTGATATGGTGATTAATATTACAATGGTTAAAAATAAGCAATTTGATTTAATCGAAAAAGAGATTAAAGAAATTAAAGAAGCGTGTGGCAATCATATTTTAAAAGTTATTATTGAAACTTGTTTATTAACTGAAGAAGAAAAAATTAAAATGTGTGAAATTGTAACGAACGCTAAAGCAGATTTTATTAAGACATCGACAGGATTTTCAACTGCAGGGGCTACTTTTGAAGATGTGGCACTAATGAAAAAATATGTCGGTAAAGAAGTGCAAATTAAAGCCGCTGGAGGAATTAGTTCTTTTGATGATGCTAAAAAGTTTATTGAACTTGGGGCAACTCGTTTAGGAACAAGTCGTCTTGTGAAGATTTTAAAAAATGAAGATACTTCTAAAGCAGGATATTAAATAAAATATGTTTTAATCAATGTTAAAAACTAATCTTTTAATTAAGGAGATAGTTCACTTAAAGTAAACTGAATAAGGTTTTACCTTTAGTAAATTGACAAAGTTGGATATTTAGTATCCATACTTTATCAATTTTTTTCTTTCCTTTTAAAATAACTTATTTTTGATTGTTCATGATTAGTGTTAAACCCACTTTTTTACAACTCTTTTTCAACATCCTGACATAATTTAAAAAAATCTAATAAAGGTTGAGCGAGATACTTATCTTTATAATAAACAATATTATAATTTCTTGAAATGTTAAGTTTAGGGATATCTAATTGAACAATATCTTCTTTTTGACACCTTTTAGCGATGAGGTGATAAGGTAAAGTTGTAATTCCCATTCCTTGAATAACTGCATTAATTAAGGCTTGGGTACTAGCACTTTCCCATAATGGTTTAATTTGGATATTATTTGTCATAAAGATACTATCAACTAATTTTCTAACAGAACTTCCTTTTTCACGCATTAAAATATTTTCATGACAAAGTAATGAGATATCGATATTTTTTTGCTCAGTTAAAGTATGATTAGGATTGGCAATGGTACAAAGATGATCTTTCATAAATGGAATGTATTTAATATCTTCAAAAATAGGTTCGCTTTCTATTAATGCAAAGTCTATTTGATTTTGAATAATTAAGTTTTCAATTGTTTCACAGTTATTAATCATGACCTGAAATTGTATATCTGGATATATTTCTTTAAACTGGCTAATTAAATAGGGGAGAATGTAGTTTCCAATTGTCATACTACAACCAATTTTAATAGTTTGGTTAAAGTGCCAATTTTTAACTGAATTATCCATTTCATCAATCGTTAATAAAATTTTATTGGCATATTTATATAACTGCTTCCCTTGAGGGGTAGGTTTAATTGAATGGCGGATGCGATCAAATAAAATGACGCCATAATAATTTTCGAGTTCTTTAATCGCTAAACTGACAGCGGGTTGAGCCATAAATAATAATTGACCGGCTTTAGTAAAACTTAAAGTCTCATAAACAGCAGTAAATATTTTTAGATGTCTTAGTGTCATAATGGACTCCTTAGTATAATAAATTCGTTATGATATTTATATCATAATATTATTTTACTTATGTTACAAGTTGGATTATGATAATTGTTGAGGTGAGCGAGGGTGTCAAAGGATAAATTGTTATTAAAGCTATTTATTTCAACTTTATATTTAAGTGCTTTTACATTTGGTGGTGGATATGTCATTGTTACTTTAATGAAAAAGAAGTTTGTCGATGAATACCATTGGATTGAGGAAAATGAAATGCTGGATTTAGTGGCTATTGCACAATCAGCACCGGGACCGATTGCAATTAACGGGGCGATTGTTGTAGGGTATAAATTAGCAGGTATGATCGGTGTTCTTGTTGCGATTATAGGAACTGTTTTACCACCATTTTTAATTATTTCTATTATTTCTATATTTTATAATATATTTAAAACAAACATATGGATTAATTGGTTATTAGAAGGTATGCAAGCAGGTGTAGGGGCAGTTATTGCGAGTGTCAGTTATGAAATGGGAAGAGGCGTTGTGGAACAAAAAGATGGTATTTTAATAATTATTATGGTTTTAGCCTTTGTTTTAAATTATGTAATGAACATTAATGTCGTCTATATTATTTTACTAACCGGTTTATTTGGAATAGTGAGAACATTATTATTAAGGGGGAAAAATTAATGTTGTATTTACAATTATTGTATAGTTTTTTTAAAATAGGTCTTTTTAGTTTTGGGGGCGGTTATGCTGCCATGCCTTTAATTCAAGAGGAGGTAGTTAATATTCATGGCTGGTTAACAATGCCGGAGTTTACGGATTTAATTACTATTTCGCAAATGACACCGGGACCGATTGCGATTAATTCAGCGACTTTTGTTGGTATTCGTGTAGGAGGTTTTTTTGGAGCGGTTGTAGCGACAATAGGTTGCATTATTCCCTCATGTGTGATTGTGACATTACTTGCTTATTTATATATTAAATATCGTCAGTTAGATACTTTACAAGGTGTTTTAAAAACTTTAAGACCGGCAGTTGTAGCAATGATTGCCACTGCAGGGTTGTCTATTATTGTCACTTCATTTTGGTCTGAGCATATCATTGCTTTAAATACAATCAAAATAGTTCCGGTAGTCATTTTTATCGTTGCTTTATTTTTACTGATAAAATATAAAATGAACCCAATTTTTGTAATGGTATTAGCGGGAATAATGAATGTTGTCTATCAGTTATGTTTGAATACATTAATTTTATAAAATGGTCAAATACACCTCATGAGATATGTGATATTTCAGAGGTGTATTTGTCGTTTAAAAAGTGTTTATCTTGTAGTTTTGATTGAGACTATAATGTATTGTAAACAAAAAAAGAAGTCAAATTCTTATTGATAAGGGTTTTCTTTAACTTCTCCTTTTTTAAATAAAGTATCCATACCTAATGCTCGCATTTTAACGATCATTTCTGTAATTTCATTGGCACTTACCGGCATATCGGATAAAATCCATGATAAAGTCATACTACTTGAAGCATTGGCATGGTAAATTGTGGCAAATTTTAATGCTTCTGGCATGGGTGATGAACCGTATATTTTTTGATGCCATTTTAAATCAAAATCTACACAATGGTGATAGATATAATCCTTTAAACAATTTTGTCCTTCCATTTTGCAGGCTTGTTTCATGAAATAATGATATTTTTCCATATTTTTAAAAGTGGCAAGTAATGAAGTAGAAAATTGGGGTAAATCTGTTCCAATACTAAAGTCAGGTATAATTTTAGTATTATAAATATATTGAATTAAATCGTTTTTATCGATGAAATGGTTATAGAAAGTTTGCCGACTGATTTTACTGGCTTCAAGAATTTGTTTAATCGTGATATTTTCTAACGGATATTTTAGACAAAGTGATAATAAAGTATCAGCTAAAATGGTTTTAATATCAATAGCCATATTATAACTCCGTTACACATTTTAAAGCAGTTAGCATATATTGATCACTACGATTTAATCCTTGATGTAGTGATAACCCTCTTTTTTGCCATACCGGACTATCTAAGTTATCTGCAGCAAAAACAAATTGTGCAAATTCTACTTTTCTAAACTTCGCTACGCTAATCATTGCACTGCTCTCCATTTCAACACAAATACATTCTTGTTGTTTACGTTTTTGAAGTTTAAGTGGTGTTTCACGGTAGAATGCATCGGTTGTCCATGTTGTTGCTTTAATGTAAGGAAATTGTAATTCTTCCATCACTTTACTTAAAGTTTCTACTCCATGTTGACTGGCATGAATATAAAGCGAAGGTGGTGCATAGTGAAAACTTGTCCCCTCATCACGCACAGCACGTTCTATAATCATCATATGCCCATCTGCAATATCGTGGTTTAAAACACCACATGAACCAAATAATACAAATTTTTTAGCTCCAAATGCAATAATTTCTTCAAATTGACCGGTACAACTTGCCGCTCCCACTGAGGATTTATAAAAAGCCACTTCTTTCCCTTTAAAATTGGTTTTATAAACCGGTATTTTTCCATTGGCACACTGCAATGAAGTAATATAACTAACCCCTTCCATTTGACTAAATTTTTCAATAATTGAATCTGTAAAACAACTCACGACACATTCAGGAAACCCCTCAATAGGTGGATGTGTTTTTTTTGGTTCGATAATTGCTTCGTGTTCGTCAAAATCGAATAATGCGATATCCATAGTTAACCCCTCCTTATTTTTATCAGTATATAATAAATAATGAGGATAAGAAATAAAAAAATCACAAAATGTGATTATTGTTTAGAAGCAATTGTTAAATTCGTTAAATAAGCATTAAAAATATAATTTAATTCTGATTGATCTACTTCATAAGGTAAATCAATTAAAACTTCACTTTTAACCTTATTAAAAAAAGTATTTAAATTTGTGGACTCATCTTCACGTTTGGCTAAACGTTTATGTGTTTTATAAATACGTTTCCATAAATTATGTTGAAGATTGATGGGTAAACGATTTTTGGCAGTTTTAACCATTGAAATCATTTCTTCTTTACTAATCACCTTTTCATGATGACAGTGTTCACAACGTAATAAATATCCACTTTCAATTGTATGTATAGGAATAGTTAAAAAAGTTCGTTCGATTTTGTATAAATCAATATAACCGGGAGTAAAATGACCACAATTTAAACAACGAATTAACCCTAATTCTTCGACTTGTTTTTGATATTTCTTTTTCATAGGCTCTCCTTAACTTTCTTTATTATAACGCAAATTGAATTTAAAGTAAAAATAAAGTGTGTTTTATATTTAGACAACTCTGTAAAATATTTTACATATACAGACAATATATTCATTAACTAAGTATTTACTAATATTTATTTTAACATTTTTTTCCATATTTAATTGATGATTTAAATAGATTTTTTGTTTTATCCTTAAATTGGAGGTATAAAAATGATAAAAAACGTTTATTTAAGTTTAAAGAAAAATAAAGGTCGAACAATCTTATTGTTTGTCATTATGACAATTTTGGCTAATTTAATTATTGCGGGATTGTCAATCAAAGAAGCCACACAAAAGTCTATGCAATCTATTCGCAGTTGATTAGGAAATGATGTGACTTTATCAGTCAATATTAAAAATATGATGGACCATCGAGAAAAAGGACAATCTATGGAAATGTCTGAAACATCGATTACCACACAAATGGCAGATCAGTTAATTGGATTAGAAGATGTGGTCAGCTATAATTATACAATTTCACAAAGTGTAGATAGTGATGATTTAACACCGGTGTCATTAGAACAAAGGGATTATTCCAAAGAAAAAGCACCGCTTCTTAATCAGTCATTAGGTGATTTCACATTAGAATCTAATACGACTATGGAAAATTTAGAAAAGTTTACTTCAGGAAGTTATTCATTAGTTGAAGGAAGATTATTAACAAGTGAAGATAATGGGAGTAATTATTGTGTGGTGGAAACAAACTTAGATAAAGAAAATGATTTGGCTATCGGTGATTTAATTAGTGTTAATCGCAAAGTCAATAATCAACAAGTTACTCAACAATTAGAAATAGTAGGAATTTATGAAATAGCAAGTGGACAAGAGTTTAGCGGGCCAATGGATAGCAATCCGGTGAATAAAATTTATACACCATTATCTGTAGGTCAAAGCTTATCAGAGGATTCATCCACTTTAACATCAGCAATTTATTATTTAAATGATCCACAAAATATCGATGCTTTAAAAAATAGCGAAACTTTTGCAACTATGTTTTTAACTGTCGTGATTGTGGCAGGGAGTTTAATTTTGACTTTGGTTCTAATTTTAACAATGAGACAAAGATTTTATGAAATTGGTGTATTTTTGTCATTAGGTCAAAGTAAGTTTAAAATTGTACTACAACATTTATTAGAAATAGTCGTCATTGCTTGTGTTGGTTTTAGTTTATCATTAACTACTGGAAAGATGGTTTCAAATTTTGTGGGTGGAATGCTTGAGCAAGGGCAAAGTAAATCTGAAGTAGTGATGGTAAAAGATGGCAGAAAAGATGATGCAAACAGTGAAAATGAAATTTCAAAAGAAGATTTATTTCAAGGTTTAAATCAAATGGCGAAAGCCCCTGAAAATCAAGAATACGATGTTTCATTAAGTGGTCATACGATAATGAAGTTAGGGAGAATTACTTTGATGATATGTATCATTTCAACCTTAGTTCCAACTGTTTATATTTTAAGATTATCACCAAGAGAAATTTTAATGAGAAAAGAAGGGTAATATGGCAAGTATTTTGGAATTTAAAAATATGTCATATAGTTATTTAGATGGAAAATCAACAGTAAGTATTTTAAGTCAATGTCATTTCACTTTTGAAGAAGGAAAAGTCTATGCGATTGTAGGACCTAGCGGAAGTGGAAAAACAACTGCCATTGTCTTAGCAGGGGGATTAGATCAGCCAAATACTGGTGAAATTTATTATGAAAATGAAAATCTTCAAAAAATCGGTTTAACGAACTATCGGAAAAAAGATGTGGCGATTGTCTTTCAGTCTTATAATTTAATTTATTATATGAACGCTTATGAAAATGTTTTAAATGCCGTGAATATCGCTAACATGAATATTAATTCTTCTAAAACTTATATATTAGATATTTTAAAAAATTTAGGATTAGATGAATCTCAATGTATGCGTGATATTCGTAAATTATCGGGAGGACAACAACGTGTAGCCATTGGCAGGGCGATTGCGAAAGATACAAAACTAATATTAGCAGATGAACCAACAGGGAATTTAGACGAAAAAAATGCTAAAGAGATTTTAAAGATTTTTCTTGATTTGGCTCATCTTAAACAAAAATGTGTGTTGATTGTCACTCATTCAAATACTTTAGCTGATCAATGTGATGTGAAACTAAAAATTCAATACGGACAGTTTATAGTAGTGAACTAATTTATAAAGAGGTGTTGTTTTAAATAGACTGTTTAAAAATAAATAATTTACAAATATGAAAAAATCTATTCTACCCAAATTTTTTTGCTATACTTTAATCAATTATGGTAAAAGGAGATTTGTTTATGAATGAATGGTGGAAAAAAGAAGTAGGGTATCAAATATATCCTAAAAGTTTTAAAGATTCTAATAATGATGGAATCGGAGATATTAAAGGAATTACAGAAAAATTAGAATATCTACATCATCTAGGAATAACTTTGATTTGGATATGTCCGATTTATGCTTCACCAATGGACGATAATGGGTATGATATTTCTGATTATTATGCAGTTCACCCGGATTTTGGAACGATGGAGGATTTAGATGAATTAATTGAAAAAGCTAATCAATTAGGCATTAAAGTTATTATGGATTTAGTAGTTAACCATACTTCTGATGAACATAATTGGTTTAAAGAAGCGATTAAGGATCCTCAAAGTCCTTATCGTGATTATTATATTTTTAAAGAAGAAGTAGATGGCCATGCCCCTAACAATTGGCGTTCTGTTTTTGGCGGATCTGTCTGGGAAAAGGTTGAAGATACACCTTATTATTACTATCACTCTTTTTCTAAAAAACAACCGGATTTGAATTGGGAAAATCCAAAGATGCGACGTGAAATCTATGATATGATTAATTATTGGTTAGAAAAAGGAATTGCCGGGTTTAGAGTTGATGCAATTAATTTTATGAAAAAAGATCAATCTTATCAAAATGGACCGGTTGATGGAGCAGATGGATTATCAGCATGTTTTCCATATTCAAGAAATGTACCGGGAATTGAAGTGTTTTTTAAAGAATTAAGAGAAGAAACTTTTGAAAAACATAATTGTATGACTGTCGCTGAAGCGGTAGGTGTGCCTTATTCTGAACTGGGAATGTTTATTGGAAAAGAAGGTTGTTTTTCAATGATGTTTGATTTTAGTTATTCTAATTTTGATATTAGTGAAACTGAGGAATGGTTTAGACGTAAAGATTGGACGGTAAAACAATTTAAAGATATTTTATTTGAAAGCCAAGAAGAAGTACAAAAAGTCGGTTGGGTAGCTCCGTTTTTAGAAAACCACGATCAACCGCGTTCAATCGATAAGTTAATACCCAATCCCCAAGATAGAAATTATCATTCAATTACAATGATTGGTGGAATGTTCTTTAATTTAAGAGGAACACCATTTATATATCAAGGACAAGAAATTGGAATGTGTAATTTTGAAAGAACATCTTTAGATGATTTTGATGATATTAGTTCTCATGCCCAATATCAACGTGCGATTGAAGAAGGATTTACAAGTGAAGAAGCATTGCATTTTCTCAATTTAAGAAGTCGTGATAACACACGTACACCAATGCATTGGAATAATCAAGAATATGCTGGATTTAGTGAACATGAACCATGGATTAAAATGAACCCTAATTATGATAAAATCAATGTTGCCAATCAAATCGACGATCCACATTCGATATTAAACTTCTATCGTCAAATGATTGCATTAAGACAACATTCAAAAATTAGTGATATATTAGTGTATGGTGAATTTGAAGCTATTAAAACAGCAGATCACATTATTGCGTATAAACGTATTTATAATGGTGAAGTTGTTTCAATTTATTGTAATTTCTCTAATACATCTACTAAAGTTGATCTTCCAAAAGGTGAGGTATTATTAAATAATTATAATTCAATTTCTGATGTATTACTTCCTTATCAATTTGTAGTGATTGATTAAGGTAATAAAAAACTCTTTGAGCGTTATTCAAAGAGTTTTTTAACTTTCATCTAATAAAGAGACTTAATTCTAAGTCATCAAGGGGATTCAAGATTGGATAGTATTGACAAGATTGACCTTGGTAAATAAAAGAAATATCATTAAATTTTTTTCGAATTTTAATATTATCAAAAATACCATTTTTGAGTAGATAACTATTATTTTTTAATGATTTAATTGCTCCAGAGCTATGTTGTTTACTTTTTTGATCGACATAGTAATATTTATGATCAGATGTAAAAGTTAAAATTTTATACTGTGATTGGTATCTTCCACTTAGAATTGAATTGTTATTAGAGTTACGTTTATGAATTAAACCACCGGTAATCAAAACTAAAAATAAATAGAGCATTTTATGTTTCATAAAAATCAACTCCTTTTCTATATTCATTATATCATAAATAAAGTTTGATAGATATAAACATAATATTAGATATTTATCGAATATGTATTTGACCATTATCTAATATTATGTTGGAATAGTATCGAACAAAGGGGACGATGAAGATGAAACAAAGGTATTGTTTAATTTTAAGACAAAAGGAATATTGTAAATTGACTTTTGCAGAAATGATTAATTGTTTTGGGGATTCGATTGATGCGATTGCATTGACATGGTTAATTTATGCCATTAGTCAAAATCCATCATTGTCAGTCATTATATTTCAATATCTACGATATTTATATTTTTTGGCATGATGTGTATTATTTTAACTTTATTGCTGATTAAACTTAATTTTAAAGAATATTTTTAAGTAATTTGTTTTAATGAAATAGGGTGATGATATGGAAATTAAATGATAATATTCACTGAGTCAATGAAGCTATTGAAGCTTTGGGGGTTGTTTATAATAATGTGAAAGTCAGTGAAGTGATTACGAAAGTCAATCGTAAAAAACAAAGTAAAGAAGTGGAACAAACAAGTGAGTTATATCTTTTTTTTAAAAAAGGAAATTCAAACAAAAGAGCATTTAAGAAAATATTTTGCATATTTGAGTAAAGGAGAATTTCGTTCTATTGCTCATTTATTAATACACACTTTTGTAACAGATGAGGAGTTGTTGACACAAGATTATGCTTCTTTTATTAAACAACGTTTTAATGAATATTCGTTAGATCAATTTCCTAAAATTATTGAAACTGTGATGGGATTTGATTTAATGAATGAAAAGCAATCTTTAATTGATAGTTTAATGCAATTACAGTTAACAGATCATGAAAAGTTACAGTTAATTTCAACGTTTTATAATTTTGAAAGATCGATTGATGAGATTTGTAATGAGATTAATTCAGTGATTAAAATAATGAAGTTAAAGTTAGAGGAGTATCAAACACAATTGTTTAAACAACATTGGACAAAGTATATTCAAGATGAAAATCATGTTTTAACAATTTATCCAAGAATTGTATTTCCTTTTTATTTTTATTTATTGGATTTAAAACAATTTCCAACTTATACATTTGTACGAAGTGGAATTTATGTTGCGGCAGATTTAGAACTATTATTAAAACGTGGGGATCTAAGGGATAATATGTTGAGGTTTTAAAGGTTATCAGTGATAATAGTAAATTTGATATTTTGCTATTTATTAAAGACAAAGCAGCTTATGGTCAAGAGATTGCAAATCATTTAAATTTAAAAACTTCCACGATTTCATATCACATGGAAGCATTGATTAATGTAGGGTTAATTATTGTAGAGAAACAAAATAATCGTATTTATTATCGACTTAATGATAAAAATATGAAAGAATTTATGGAACGTTTTAAGGAGTTATTTTTATAGTTATTGATTGTATATGTGTTATTAATTTAATTATAGCACATATATTTTTATAAGAATATGGTAAAATATAGTTGAAGAAAAGATAAGTTGTTATATTTCAAAAAAACAGTCAAACTTGAAATTGAAAGGAGATGTTATTATGTTAAATGTATTAAAAAGAATTAGTTTGGCTTTTATGAGTTTAAGTTTGATTATAACTAATATTTCATTTATGGAAGTAGGCGATTAGAATGACTGGGTTAAAAGAACGTTATCAAAGATTACACGCATATTCAGCCCTTTTCTTATGGGCAGTAATCAATTTTAAAATAGAATTTGCGTTTCCTAGTTATTTTGTATGGATAGTCATTGCATTTGACTTTTTGGTGTTAAATCCACTGTATAATAAATCTAATGAACAAGTTAAAAAGGTGATATTTAGATGTATGCAAATTGTGGGAATTGTCTCTTATGTGATTTCTATGATTTTGTTAATGATTAAATAATGTTTAAATCTGAAAAATTAGAGCCTATAAAGTTTATATCATTAAAAGAAACTGCTTTGTTGTAGTGATAACAAAAACAGTTTCTTTTTTATTATTTTAAATCTTCTTTAGTAATGGCAATAGAAGGATAATGTGCGAGTGTCGTTAAATCTGTATCTAATGGAACGTTATAAACCATATAATAAATGACTTACAAATAATGAAAATTTATGTCTATTTTTTATCAAAGCGTGAAGTTTAAAGCGATGATAAAAGGTTAATAATTTAAAAGTAAGTTCATACAATAGAAAGAGAAAGTAGGTGTACTATGTTAACTAAATTTAGTGAAAAAGCCCAAAAAGCTATCGTCATTGCAGAAAGTATTGCTTTTGATTTAGGTCATTCAAATGTAGGTAGTGAGCATCTCCTTCTATCCTTAGTTAAGATTAAAGATAATACGCTTTATGACTTACTGATAAGTTATGGGATTGATGCGAAAACTTTAGAAGATGATATTATTAGATTATTTGGAAAAAATGATATGCAACCTTTCTATATGGAATATACAAATATTGTGCGAATTATTTTAGATCAAGCGATTAAAGAATCTCGTAAACGACATGAAAAGAAAGTTAGTATTGATTGTTTAAGTTTAGGGGTAATTAATGTAAAGGACAGTGTAGCATTGGAGTTGCTTAATAAATATGAGGTGGATATTGAGATGATTAGGGAAACACTTAATGAAAAAACAAGAGTGGAAAATGAACTCGATCAAATACCGGAATTGGTGAATTTAAATAAACAAGTTAAAACTAGAAAAACAAAGGTGATTGGACGAGTTCAAGAGTTAAAACAATTAATTGAAATTTTATGTCGTAAAGAAAAAAATAATGCAATCGTAGTAGGTAAAGCCGGTGTAGGTAAAACAGCTTTGATTGAAAAATTAGCGATTGAAATTAATCAAGGCAGAGTACCGGAGTTGTTGAAGAATAGTATTATTTATGAACTTGATTTATCCGGTGTTGTGGCAGGGACTAAATATCGAGGAGAATTTGAAGAAAAATTTAAAAAAATTATTCGTAAAATCTGTGCTCACCCTGAATGTATTGTTTTCATTGATGAAATCCATAACATCGTTGGGGCAGGTGGTACAGAGGGGGCAATTGATGCAGCCAATATGATTAAACCTTATATTGCACGAAAGCAATTTACATGCATTGGAGCAACAACACAAAATGAATATTATAAATTCTTTGAAAAAGATGAAGCCCTTAATCGACGTTTTCAATACGTTCATTTAGAACCTACCACAATTTCACAAACAGTTGAGATTATTACCGGATTAAAACAAAGTTTTGAACAATTTCACCAAGTTACTTTTGATCATCAACATATAGAATATTTAGTCAATCAAGCTGATCGTTATTTTTATACTAAAAATATGCCTGATAAAGCCATTGATTTATTGGATTTAGTGTTAGTGAGAGCGAAAATGAACCAAAAAGATTGTATTGATTGTCAAGATATTGATGAAATGGTGGAGGAATTGATGAATATGAAGCCTCAACATCAACGTTTATCTTATTTAAAACAACAATTATTAGAGCATATCAAAGGACAGAGTGAAGCCATTGATCAAATCATTAATCAATTATCACTGATTGAAAACGGGCTATACGAATTAAGTAAACCTAAGTTAGTTTCTTTATTTGTTGGACCTAGTGGTGTGGGTAAAACGGAAATTGGAAAGTTAATTGCAAAGTATTATTATGATGATGTGAAAAACTTTTTAAAATTAGATATGTCTGAGTATAAGGATAGTAGTAGTGTGAGTAAAATATTAGGGGCATCACCGGGATATATTGGATATGACGAACAACCTATTTTAATTAAACATATTGTCAGTCACCCTCGTAGTGTGATTTTATTAGATGAAATCGAAAAAGCGCACCCAGATGTGTTAAATTTATTTCTACAAGTATTTGATGAAGGGGTGCTTAAAGATCAAAGAGGAAGTAGTATTGATTTTAAAGAATGTTTAATTATTATGACTTCAAATGTTGGTTATCAATTTAATAAAGAAAGTATCGGATTTAAAAAAGAAACTAAGGAAAATAAAGCATTGGAAAAAGTGTTTTCTAATGAATGGTTAAATCGGATTGATCAAGTTATTTATTTTAAACCTATTGAAAAAGAAGCAGCTAAACAAATTATTCAAATGCAATTAGATAAGTTTAATGCTCAGTTAAATACTTATATTACTTGTAGTGAAGAACAAGTTGAAGAAATGCTTAAACAAATTGAACTATCGAAATATGGTGCAAGAGCCATTTTACGAGTGGTTAAGCAGTTTATGTTTAGAAATATTGCTCAAAAGATATAAAAAGATATAAACCATATCGATTTGATGTGGTCTATATCTTTTTTACTTTAGGCTTTTGAATAATGAATGTGTGCTAATTTCCATTGATTATTTTCTTTAACGACTACTTGTGTTTCTACACCTTCAATCCCATAAGGCTCATGAGTGCTATTTAAAATACATTGAGTTTGATAGTCAAAGATGACTAAAGCAGTTTGGTCATTAATTAGATGGATATTAATTGCTTTAGCGATTAAGTGAATACTTTCATATTTCACTTGGATAGCATTAATTAAAAAATCGTTGTAAATGGCTTCTAAACCATTATAACAAGTGCTAATAGAGATTAACGAAACCGGTTCTTTTGATGACCATAAACTATAAAATATTTGTTTATCTTGTGTATGGATTGCATTTTGATAATTTTCAACTAAGTGTTTAATTTGTTGTATATCGTTCATAGTGTTCTCCTTTATTGTAAGTGTTTTGGTTACAATAACAGTATAGAACTGTTTTGTTGTAATGTCAATAGTTACAATTAAAATGTTATTAACAGTCGGTACTAAAAAAGCGAGGACGGCAATGAAATGCACCCCATAATTTGGACACAAATTATGGAGGTGCATTTTTATATGGCAAAACTAACAAGAAAACAAAAAATTGAAATTTATGAAAAAAGAA
>JAGZJH010000029.1 GCA_018365815.1 Erysipelotrichaceae bacterium | reverse complement strand
GTCCCGTCCAGACCGCCATAAGGTTCCGTAGCTCAGTCGGTAGAGCAGAGGACTGAAAATCCTCGTGTCGCTGGTTCGATTCCGGCCGGAACCACCATTGGAAATTACTCGAACTTAATATATACTATTAATAACGCAAAAAAGACATTTATGTGGAAACATAGATGTCTTTTTTGTGTTATTTAAGAAATTTTATTGAAAGGAGGAGGAATTTTGCCTGATAAAAAGGCTAAAAAAACAGGTATTCGACCCAATACTATCAACGAATTATATTGGAAACTTGTAGATAGAATTAATCTAAACCATATTGAATTAATTTGTAAAACTTTACATTGTAAAGTAGAAGAATTGATCGAAATTGATGAAGATTAATAATAGAGAAAAGACGTTTAAGATGAATTAAAAACTACAATAAACGTCTTTTTACTTTGACAATAACACTAGAATGGGAGAAAATAAAATGATTAACAAATTAAAAAAAATACGCAATAAAAAGATGATTGCTTTAATCGCAACGATTTTAATAGTTACTGTTTTTGCTTTTGTAACTATATTTACACTAAATTATAAAAAAACAAATTCTACAGTAGCGACAAATGAACCGGTTAAAAATGGTTGGATTGAAGAAAATGGCTATAAGTATTTGTATGAAAATGGAATAAAGTTAACAGGTTTTCAAGACGTTGAGGGTGGTACTTATTATTTTAATGAAGATGGTCGCATGGTAACGGGAACACAAGTTATTGATGAACAAACTTATACTTTTGATGAAAGTGGAAAATTGTTAGTTGATAATACGCCTATTACTGACGATAAATCACAAGATCAAGATGAACAAGCAGATACAAATGAAGAAGCTAAAAATACTGAAACAGAAAAAGAAGAAGAAACTTCGAACTTACCAATTGATAAGGTTGAAAATACTACTGATAACAAAAATATTACTTATAACAAACCTAATGATACGACATCAAATCAACCTGAGCAACCAAAGCCGGAAACACCAAAAACAGAAGCACCAAAAGAAATTAATTCAACGACTGTTGCAAATCTAAAAGCGGCTCAAAATAGTGACAATATTCTAATTGTTTCAGCATCTTCTGTAAATTCTAAAGATATTACTGCTTATTACTATGAAAAAAACGGTAGTTCATGGAATGAGAGTTTTAAAGTAGCGGGAACAGTCGGAAGAAATGGGATTAACAAAGTCCAAGAAGGAGATAAACGTGCTCCAACCGGAATATTTAGTATCACTAAATTATTTGGATTAGAGGCAAATCCGGGAACAAAACTTTCATATCATCAATTAACAGGAAGCGAGTATTGGTGCGGAGGTAAATTTTATAATCAATGGGTAGATGAAAATACAATGGATCATAGTGGGTGCAATAAAAAAGATGATGAACATTTAGCAAGTTATCCTATTGTATATGATTATGTAGCAGCCATCAATTACAATTCTTCTAATACTGTTGGTAAAGGTTCAGCAATATTTGTTCATTGTTTAAGAAGTTCCGGAAGTGCCACAGCAGGATGTGTAGCTATTCCTAAAACACAAATTAAATACTTCATGCAAAGATTAAATACATCAACTAAAGTCATTATTGATTTAGAAAGCAGTGTGCTTAATTATTAATAGAAATTAATCAATATTTTCTATTTTACATATAGAAATATGATATACTTAAATTAGATAAACAAACTTTAAAAATTTGTGATAAAATAGGGCGATTTTGTAAAATACAATGACAATATGTTTTTAAGGAAGTGAATATCATGAAACAAAAGATAACGAAGACAGTAAAAATGTTTTTATGGTTTTTCTTTTTCTATACTGTAGTCAAGATTCTAATGCCTTATGTCATTGGAAATTACATTAAACAAAGTAACATAGTTATTAATTTTAACGTTGTGTTTTATGCTATGGCTCTTAGTTTTATAGTTATTTGTTTATATTGTATAAAAAAATATCCAAAATCTAATAAAGCAGTAATTTTGAATAATCATTTATTAGCATTTTATCTATTATTTTATTCAGGTATGACAGATTGGTATCATAGTGATTATACAAATTATTCATTAATTAGTTGGGAACCTTTCCATATTATTGAATATTTTCTTGTTTTTACCTATATAATTATGATATTTTACTACAATTTTAAAGTCGAAAAAAAAGAAGATTAAGAATTTTGATTCTTATTTGATTATGGGAAAATGATATAGTTCTAAAAAGCGAAAAATAAAGTCTTAAATTCACAAATTCTATTTAGTATTAATCTTTATACCATAAAGAAAGTAAGAACTATTATTTTCTAATTTTTTGTGTCGCTAGAGTGGGTTTAGGTATTTTATCTTTTTGAAAAATGATGTTTTGATATTAAAAAAGAGGTATAATGAAAACGTAAATTATATCATAGGAGGTATAGAAGATATGGAATATCGTCAATTGGACAAATTAAATATTAAAACATCTTTATTAGGATTTGGGTGTATGCGTTTTCCAACATTAGAAGATGGATCAATCAATGAAGCAGAAGCTGAAAAAATGATTGATCACGCAATAAGTCAAGGAGTTAATTATATCGATACTGCTTATCCTTATCATAATGGAGATAGTGAACCATTTGTTGGGAAAGTGTTAAAGAAATATAACCGTAAAGATTTTTATTTAGCGACTAAATTACCAGTATGGAATATTGAAAAATTTGAAGATGTAGAAAGAATTTTTAATGAACAATTAACACGTTTAGATGTAGAATATGTTGATTTTTATTTACTTCATGCATTAGATAAAACAAAATGGCAAAAAGTTTTAGATTTAGGAATTATTCCTTATTGTGAAAAATTAAAAGCGGAAGGAAAAATAAAATATTTAGGATTTTCATTCCATGATGATTATGAAGTGTTTGAAGAAATTATTAACTATCGTCAATGGGATTTTTGTCAAATTCAATTAAATTATATTGATACAGACATTCAAGCAGGATTAAAAGGTTATGAACTGGCAAAATCAAAAGACATTCCAATGGTGATTATGGAACCGATTAAAGGTGGATCATTGGCTTCACTTCCAGAAGATATTGAAAAAATGTTTAAATCTCATGACAGCCAAGCAAGTTTATCTTCTTGGGCATTAAGATGGGTAGGAAGTTTAGATAACATTAAAGTGATTTTAAGTGGAATGTCTACATTTGAACAAGTAGAAGATAATTTAAATACATTTAATTACTTTAAAGCTTTAGATGATACTGAACAAGCTTTAGTTGAACAAGTTGCTTCAACAATTAAATCAAGAACTAAAAATGGTTGTACAGGTTGTGCTTATTGTATGCCATGTCCATTTGGAATTAACATTCCTAAAAATTTTAGAATTTGGAATGATTATGCAATGTATGGAAATACAGAAGTTACTAAAAAGCGTTATTATAAAGAATTAAAAGATAATGAGAGAGCAGAGTTTTGTAAAAAATGTGGTAAATGTGAAAAAATGTGTCCACAAGCAATTAAAATTAGAGAAGATTTAAAACGTGTTGTAGAGGATATGCCAAAATGTTAAGAAAAGAAATTGTCGTTATTGATGGACAAGGTGGAGGTATTGGTTGCAGTTTAATTGAAACAATCAAAAAAACTTTTCCTGATTTATTTGTAATTGCAGTAGGAACAAATGCAGTGGCAACAAGCAATATGCTTAAATCCGGAGCAAATGTAGGTGCAACTGGGGAAAATGCAGTTATTTATAATGCAAACAACGCAAAAATTATTATTGGACCTCTGGGAATTGCTTTTGCAAATGCAATGTATGGTGAAATTTCGCCGGATATGGCCCAAGCAGTGACTTTATCAAAAGCAAATAAAATTTTAATTCCAGTTTCAAAATGTCCTGCTGTGATTGTGGGAATTCATCAACGAACAATAAGTGAATATATTGAAGAATGCATAGAAATATTACAAAATTTTATCAATGAATAAGAATTATTATCTTGAATTATTTAGATAATGATGTCGTAATATGAAATATAATGTAAATAATTTGATAACGCTTACTCAATTTATTGACAAATAATCTTAATCACTGTAAAATATATATCGTAATAGCAGTTCAACTGCAAGTTAAGAAAGGAAGTATTTATCATGGATGAAATGGAAACAGTAATCATTAACTTAATCGTTAATAGTGGGAGCGCTCGTAGTTCAGCAATCGAAGCAATTCAATTTGCAAAAGCTGGAGATATGGAAAAAGCAAGAGAATCATTAGAACAAGCTAAAGAATCAGTAAATGAAGGACATCATTCACAAACTGAATTAATTCAAGCTGAAATCAGAGGAGAAAAAGCTCCATTATCATTATTAATGGTTCATGCTCAAGACCACTTAATGACTTCATTATTATGTATTGATTTAGCAACAGAATTCGTTGATTTATATGAAAAAGTTAATGGTTAATTAACCATTTTAAAGAGACTTCGGTCTCTTTTTTTTACTAAAAAATAATTTAATTTTCAAAAATGCAAAAATACATCAACATTCTTTAATAGTATGTTAAATTTAAATAGGGTGATCAAAATGAAAATAGGAACAATAGGAACAGGATTTATTGTTAAAGCATTTATAGACGCAGCAATTAAAAATAATATAGAAATTGAAGCGATTTATTCAAGAAAGCAAGAAACAGCAGATGAATTAGCTAATCAATTTGGAATTAAAAAAACGTATATCTCGTTAGAAGCAATGTTACAAGATCTAGAAGTAGATTTTATTTATGTTGCTTCACCTAATAGTTTACATTATGAACAAAGTTTACAAGCTTTATTAGCAGGAAAAAATGTAATTTGTGAAAAACCATTTACAACTACTTCAAAAGAATTAGCTCATTTAATTGAAATAGCTTCAAAGCGTCACTTATATTTATTTGAAGCAATTACTAATATTCATTTACCTAATTTTAAAATTGTGCAAGATCATTTAAAAGATTTAGGAAATATTAAAATTGTTCAATGTAATTATTCACAATATTCTTCGCGTTATGATGCGCTTCGAGCAGGTGAATTACCCAATGTATTTAATCCAAAGTTTTCCGGTGGTGCGATTATGGATATTAATATTTATAATATTCATTTTGTAATGCGATTATTTGGTGAACCTCAAAACGCTAGATATTTTTGTAACCAACATTTAAATGGTATCGACACTTCAGGAATTGTAATTATGGAATATCCTGACTTTATTGTTGAGTGTGTGGGGGCTAAAGATACTCGTTCATTAAATATGGCTCAAATTCAAGGAGAAAAAGGTTATATTTCAATTCCACAAGGTGCAAATGGAATAAGTGAGGTTCAAATTCATCTTACAAAAGAAGACCATGTATTTAACATACAAGAAGAAAATAATCGTATGTATTATGAATTATCTGATTTTAAAACAATTTATGAAACAAATTCTTATAGCCAATGTGAAGAATTACTTCAACATTCTTTAAAAGTCATTAAATTAATTGAAAAAGTGCGTCGTGAAGCAAATATTTTCTTTGCAGCAGATAAATAGTCTTGAAGTTAAAAGTAATGTAAGTTATAATATGAATAAATATAGAGTTAAAAACTACATTATGTAGTATTGAAAGGTAGAGGACTATGGTAAAAATTATTGCAGATACATCAACGATGTTTACGGTTTCACAAGGAAAAGAGTTAGGAATTGATATTTTGCCATTACATGTAGTGGTGGATAAAGTGTCATATGAAGAGTTAGAACAATTAACAACAAATCAATTAATTGAGATGATTGAAAATGGGCATATTCCTTCTTCTTCACAACCGTCAATGGGATCGGTGATTGAAACATTTGAAAAATATCCAAATGAAGAGGTATTAGGAATTTTTATGGCTGATGGACTTTCTGGGACTTATGCATCGGCTTCAAGTGCTAGTCAAATGATAGAAGGCGATTATAATATTACTGTGATTAATAGTGAAACATTATGCGGACCTCATCGTTACTTAGTTTTAAAAGCAAAAGAGTTAGCAGATCAAGGAAAAAATGTTCAAGAAATTACTGAGGAATTAAAACACAGTATTAAAAATGGTAAATCATTTTTACTCCCACAAGATTTCAGTTATTTAAAACGTGGCGGACGTTTAACACCACTTGCAGCGACTTTAGGGGGATTATTGAAAATTGTTCCGGTAATGACAATGACAGAGGATCGTAAACGTCTTGAAAAATTTGCAGTTGGACGTACATTTAATATGGCAGTAGGAAAAGTACTTGCTGAACTTGAAAAAGATTTATCTTTAGGAGAGTATAAAGTTTTTGTCAGTCATGGCGGAACTTTAGCACAAGGTGAAGCAGTAGTTGCTAAAATTAAGGAAAAATTTAAAAATGTTGATGTAGAAATGTTTGAATTAACACCAGCTTTTATTACACAAGGCGGTCCTAAATGTATTGCTATTCAATGGATTGAAAAATAGGATAATTTTTGACACAAATAAAAAGATTTTAAATGATGAAACATAAGTCACTTAAAATCTTTTTTTATTTCCCATCAAAAATGAGTTGATTATTTTTATTCTAAATATTTAAAATTAACGACAAGAATAGATGAAAAAGTAAATGAAAGTTACACAAAAAGAGGTTAAATACCTCTAAAATAGATAACTATTGTATAAGTATGAAATCTTTAATATAAGCAAAGAACTCTCGAATATAGAAATTTAAAAGTGAAGGTAAATGACTTTTGGCAGGTAAAGTATAAACTTGAATACCAAGTCTTGAAGCAATGAGTTTTGCTCTAGCGACATGAAAATCATTCGTAATCACCAATACTTTATCAGTTTGTTGAAGGTATTGTTTTGAAAATTTAAAGTTTTCATATGTATTAGTCGAAAGTCCTTCTTCAATAATTAAAGACTCATCAATCCCCTTTCCAACAAGATAATTTTTCATTGCTGTGGATTCGCTAATTGTTTCATCTTTTCCTTGACCGCCACTGACAATAAAAGTTGTATTTGGATAAGTTTGATAATATTCGAGTGCTTGATCTAAGCGATATTTTAGTGAAGTACTGATTTGATCTTTTTTTAACCCTGCTCCTAAAATAATAACTTTATCTACTTTAAAATTATCCACATGATTAGCGTAATAAACAATGTTTCCTTCAACAACAATAAATAGTAAAACACCTATTGTCACAATAATATAAAGAATTATTTTTAAATAAGTAGGTAAAAAATGAAGAAGGGTGTCATGGTTTTTTAATTGCATTAAGCCGTATATAATACCTAATATTGATAATAATCCAATTACTTTTGAAAAACTGATTGAACCATATAGTAAGTTTAATAAAATAACATAACCTAGTAAACAAATGGAAATATATAGAATAAAGCGATTAATAAATTTAAGCATCATAGCACCTCCTTTAATTCTACTTTATCAGCTTTTATATCAGTTAGCAATAATAATATTTATGGGGAATTAAAATAATAATATTGTGTAAATATGATTGTGATTATTTGATAACTACGCTATAATCTAAAGTAATGAATTAAAAATGAGAGGATGAGAAGATGAATTACCTATTTTATCGTTTAGTAATGTTCGTTAATACATCGTCTAAAGATGATTTAAATTATACAATTGCCGATTTTATTTTAAAAAATATCTCTGCTATTGCTAATATGAATATCGTTGTATTTGCAAATACCTGTCACGTTTCTCCGGCATCAATTAGTCGTTTTTGTCGTAAATTAGGGTTTGATGATTATATTCATTTAAGAAAAGAATGTGCCGATTTTACAAGTAAAAAATTATCTGAATATGTAAATCCTGATATGTATAATCGACCACAAATCGCTACAAATACATATTTAACCAAAGCTGCTAATCGCATTTTAGAGCAAATTGATATTATCGATTTAAAAGAAATGGATCAATTAATTGAAGATATGCAAATGGCAAGTTACATTTCATTTTTTGGCTCATATTTTTCACATAGTATTGCACAACTTATTCAAGGTGCATTATTTACTACCGGTAAATATTCTATTGCTAAAAGTGACTTAGACCAACAAATTAAAGTTGCTGAAACGATGGATAGTCATGCTTTAGCCATTGTTTTATCAGTTAGAGGGGCATATTTAAAAGGCAATCGTCGTTTAAAAAATGCATTAGATAAATCCAAAGCGAAGAAAGTTTTAATTACTGCCAATCACGATCCAAGATTAAAAGAAGAATTTGATCAAGTGTTATACATCTCTACAAGTGAAGATTTATATCTAGGAAGACATTTATTACTTTCATATTGTGAGATTTTATCTACAAAATACGTCTCAAAATTTAGCGAAACAAAATAAGGCCTAATACCTTATTTTTATTACTTATGTTTTTGTTTTAAAATATGTGATAAAATAAAAACATATGGAGGAATGAAAGTGGAAGATACAATTAAATACCTAAAAATTTTATTAGATGATTACAAACTCAATCCAGAAACTTTAGCACGTTATTTATTAATTAAAATCAATGATGTTTATGCAATTTCAAATGGTAATTTATCAGTATTAGACTCAACACAGGCACAATACAATTTAGTGCATAAAATTTATGAATTATATGCTATTGTACAAAATGATGCTGATATGAAAGTAAAAACATATTTAGAAGTTTTAATTAATTATTATGGGATTACTAAACTAACTTTTTCTTTAATGGCAAAAGTAGAGATGGCAGAAATTGAAAAATTTCTAAAATTTCCTCAATCAGTTGATCCTGCGATTAAATATGACATTGCAGCTACTGTAATGTCATTACGTCATCTTTTAACTAAATAATGCAAACAATACTTATTAAAATTTCGCCAGAATATTTAGATAATCCAGATTTAGAACTTTGTAATGTTGTACCATTTCAAATTGAGACTTATACAAATTTAAAAGTTACGAGTAAAGGATCTAGTTTTTTAAATTTTCAATCATTGGGACTGTGGTTTATAACTGAAAATGCACTAGATCAATATCCTAAAATTGTTGAACTGTTTCATCAAGTTAAGTTTTTAAAAAACGATTTGACTAAAGCTGTTTCACTTTATATTTGTGATAAAGAAACAGAAAAGATTGAAGATTGTCAATTAGTTTATGGAAAAGAGGAGTAAAAAAGGAAGCATGGCTTCCTTTTTTACTCTAAATACTTTTTTACGAAGTGATTTAATTTTATTTTAAATTGTCTTTAAGTTGTAATAGTGAAGCAAAAGGATTATCATCAAGACTATTATTTTTTTGTTTTTCTTGTTGTTTTAAATATTTTTTAACATCACTCTTAGCAGCTGATATTTTTGCTTGTTCACTACGTTTTTTAAAAGCACTTAGCGTTTCTTTATAACCACAAGTTTTACAAACAAATTTTTGTTTATCCCCTTTTCCCACTAATTCTAGTTTTTTATGACAATTTGGACAACGTGCATTAGTTATTATTGAAAGACGTTCTTTATATTTACAATCAGGTTGACTACAAACTAACATTTTTCCTTTTTTACCATTCACTTCTAATAAAAACGCACCACATTCAGGACATTTTTTATGAGTTAAATTATCATGTTTAAATTTTGATTGACTTGAAGTGATTTCATGAATGATTTGTTGTGTATAGTTTTGAATATCATTCATAAAATGTTTAGGGTTAAGCTTGTTAGTGGCAATTTTTTGTAATTGTAATTCCAAATTAGCCGTCATTTGTGGCGATTTTAATTCTTCTGGAACAAGGTTCAACAATTGTCTTCCTTTATGAGTGATTTGAATTGCTTGCCCATTTTTTTCAATATAAAATGATTGAAATAGTTTTTCAATAATATCTGCGCGAGTTGCAACAGTTCCTAATCCTCCGGTTTTAGTTAAAATCTCTTTTGAACTGTTTTTGAGGCTATGATCATATTGACTTGGATTTTCCATCGCAAGTAAAAGTGTTCCCTCTGTAAAATGAGAAGGAGCTTTAGTATATTTTTCAACAATTTTAGTTTCTTCAACAGTGAAAGTTTGCCCTTGTTGATAACGTGCAAGTAAAATATCTTCATCATCTTCATCATCATTTTGCATAATTGCTTTAAATCCCATTTGTTCAATAGATTTTCCACTCGCAATAAATTGATGTTCATTAAACAAAGCGATAATGTTTGTTTTTATAAAAATATGAGGGGGCATTAAAACGGCTAAAAAGCGTTTTAAAACAAGTGTGTAAATACGCCTTTCACCTTCGTTCATAGAAGCAATATAGGCAGGTTGTTCAGTAGGAATGATTGCGTGGTGATCGGTGACTTTTTGATTGTTAATAAAATATGATTTAGGAGTGATATTTTTCAAATTGATAGTTTGAATAATAGAGTCATAATCTCCACCTAAACTTGCATTCAAACGCTCTTTTAAAGTCGGGATGATATCTGCCGTTAAATAACGTGAATCAGTACGTGGATAAGTTAGAACTTTATGGTATTCGTACAAACTTTGCATATAATTTAAAGTTTCCTTTGCAGAATAGCCATAAATTAAGTTAGCGTCTTTTTGAAGTTCGGTTAAATCATAAAGTAAAGGTGCGTAACTTTTTTGACGAGTAGATTTAATTTCTTTAATTTTAAGGGAAGTTACTTTTAAACTAAGTTGGTGAATAAAAGCATAATCTTTAATAAAAGTTTGCTTTGTTTGAGTATGATAAGTAAATATTTCATCATTTATTTTAACTTGCAAAGAATAAATAGGTTCAGGTTTAAAGTTTTTGATTTCGTCTTCTCTTTTAGCAATTAAGGCAAGTGTTGGGGTTTGAACTCTACCACAACTTAAATTAGCATTATATTTACAAGTTAAAGCACGAGTGGCGTTAATACCAACTAACCAATCGGCTTTGGCACGAGATAAAGCGGAAAGGTAAAGTGGATAATATTCTTTAGCATCTTTTAAATTTTTAAATCCATTTAAAATCGCTTGATCGGTGATTGAAGAAATCCATAAACGTTTAAGTGGTTTTTTAATATTAAGTTTATAAATAATTTCACGTGCCACCATTTCACCTTCACGGCCGGCATCTGTGGCAATGACAATTTCGTTAACATCATTTCTAAGCATTTGAGTTTTAACCGTTTGAAATTGTTTAACCGTTTGTTTAATGGTGATAAATTTAAACTGTTCAGGAATAATCGGTAAATCAGTGATATTCCAAGATTGATAACGTTTTTCGTATATTTCGGGATCTGCTAAGGTAATCAAATGTCCTAATGCCCATGTGACAATATATTTTGAACCCTCAATATAGCCTTGATGTGTTTGATGACATTTTAATACTCTTGCAATATCTTTGCCAACTGAGGGCTTTTCTGCAAGTACAAGTGTTTTAGCCATAATATCTCCTTTTCTTATTAGCAAATAAAATAGTTTAATTAAATTTAAAATATCAGGGTATGAAGTACCCTGATCATGATAATTCTAATATGGTATTATTTCATATTTGCTTTATATTTTAAATAAATTGCTTTTAATCCTTTAAATGTTAAATCAGGGTCATAGACATCTATTAAATCAGTTTCCTTAGAAATGATGCGACCTAAACCACCGGTAGCAATGACTTTCATAGGGGTATTAATTTCCTTTTTAACTTGATTAATAATATGTTCAGTTAGTCCAATATAACCATAAACAACACCGGCTTGCATACTTGTGACAGTATTTTTAGCTAATATTGAATCAGGTTTGGTAATTTGGATTTCAGGTAACTGAGCCGCTTGACTAGATAATGCTTGAGCACAAATTTCTAATCCCGGAGCAGTAATCCCATATAAAAATTCCCCTTTTTCATTAATATAATCAAAAGTAGTGGCAGTGCCAAAATCAACGACTAAAGCAGGACCACCATAGTTATAATAAACTCCAGCAACATCAACAACACGATCAGTACCGACTGAACTAGGATTATCAGTTTTAATAGCAATTCCGGTTTTAATTCCAGGACCGATCACAATCGGTGTTTTTTTGATATATTTAATAATTGCACTTGTAAAAGAGTGCATTATTTTAGGAACTACACTTGAAATAATGACATCTCCTATTTCATTTACTTCAATATTAGAAGCATTTAAAAAACTAATAATCATAAACCCATATTCATCACTTGTACGTTGCATTTTAGTCGTTAAACGATACGTTCCAACGATTTGATCTTGTTTAAATAACGCAAGTGTAATATTCGTATTTCCAATATCGATAGCAACTAACATTGTTCTTTCTCCTTTTCAATTTTAATCATTGTCTCTAAAATAATTTTAGCAAGGTCATTTTTGCTCATTAAATCATAACTGATAGTGTGGTTAGGGAAAACTAAATGTGCAATATTCGTATCATTTTTAAAGCCTGCTCCCGGTATGTTTAATTGATTTGCCACAAGTAAGTCACAATTTTTTTGAATACATTTATTTTTAGCGTTTTTAAGTAAGTTTTCAGTTTCCATCGCAAAGCCACATACAATTTGATTAGCTTTTTTATGCTGCCCAATATACTTTAAAATATCAGTAGTTTTAGTTAATTCTAAGGTAAAGTGATCTTCGCTTTTTTTAATTTTATGTTCTTTAATATCTTTTGCACTGTAATCCCCTACCGCGGCAGCTTTAATAATATAATTGGCATCATTTAAGTTTTGTTTAATGGCTTCAAACATATCATTTGCACTGGTAACTGAAATATAATTTATTCCATAAGGGATAGGTTCATGGCTAGGACCGGAAATAAGAGTAACATTAGCCCCCATTCTTCTTGCCATTTTAGCAATTGCATATCCCATCTTACCGCTAGAATGATTAGTGATAAAACGAACTGGGTCTAAACTTTCTTGTGTAGGACCAGCGCTCACTAATACATTTTTATTTACTAATGGATAATGATCTTGTGTATTTTGAATAATAGTATCGATAATTAAATCAATTGGAGCAAGTTTTCCTTTTCCCACATCACCACAAGCAAGCATTCCTGTCGCCGGTTCTACAATTTGCATACCGTAATGTTGGCATTTTTTGATATTGTCTAAGGTTACCGGATTTTCATACATATGTGTATTCATTGCCGGACAAATGATTTTAGGACAAGTGGCTGCTAAAAAAGTTGAAGTTAACATATCATCAGCAATTCCATTAGCAATTTTTGCGATTATATTTGCTGTTGCAGGGACGATGACAAATAAATCTGCTTTTTTAGCAAGTTCAATATGTTTCACCTCGCCATCAGTTGTTCGTTCAAAAGTATCTATATAAGAAATTTTTTTAGTTAAAGATTCAAAAGTTAGCGGCTGAATAAATAGACATGCATTTTTAGTCATAATAATTTCAACATCGTAGCCAAGTTTAACTAATTGGCTTGTAATCTCAGCGCTTTTATAAGCGGCAATCCCACCGCTAATCCCAAGAATAATATTTTTTTTCATATAAACCCTCCTGAGTTATAAATGTTAGTGTTCTAAAAAAATCACTACATCCTCATTATAACAAAAAATATTATAAATCAATAAGTTTTTCTTTTAATATTGACAATAATTAGTTATGATAAGGAATAATGTGAGGTGCGAGTATGCGATTAAGGACAAAAAAAGAGTATGAAGATATGCTAAATGATTTAACTCAAAAAAATCATTATCAAGAGGCTTTAGTTTATTTAGATCAAATTGAAAATAAAGTTGCCGACCAAGCTTGGCTTAATTTTAATCGTGGACGTATTTATAATGATGTAGGTTTGTATCATTTAGCGTTACCTTATTTGCTTAATGCAAATATCCAACTTCTTGATGATATTGAAATTAAAAGCGAAATTGGGTGGACTTATAATCGTTTAGAACAGTTTGAAAAAGCCATTGAATTTTTAGATGAAGTGTTATTACTAGGGCGAGATGATTATTGGATTAATGCGGAACTGGCATATAGTTATTTAGAAATGGAATTAAAAGAAGAAGCGATCGTTTATTTAGAAAATGCTTTAACTTTTGAAAAAGAAGACCAATGGGCATTAACATGGTTAGCACATACTTATAAAGATTTAATGGAATTTGAAAAAGCCAATGAGATATATCGCCAACTTTATCAATTAGGAGATCGTCAAGAAGAAATAATGCAAGCATTAGTCGTGACTAATGAATTAATTCAAAATTTTGATAGTCATCTTGATTTGTTAGAAGAAATGACACGTCTAAATTATAATAGTGATTTTATCTCACTTCATTTAGGGACATATTATAATTTAATCAATGAATTTGAAAATGCGATTCAATCACTTGAACAAATTAAGCAACCTAATAGTGATGTCTATTTAGAATTAGGATATGCTTATAAGCAAATGGAACATTATACCATTGCTTTAGATTATTATTTAAAAGCATATCCAACACTTGCTAATAATGTTTTTTTAGTCAGTGAAATTGCTCAAATCTATGAGTTAATGGAAGATTATGAAAATGAATTAGTTTATTTAAAACAAGCCAGTCGTTTAGGTAGAGAAGATCTTTGGTTATATCATCGTTTTATTTATTTGTATTTATATGGTTTAAAAGATTTAGTAAAAGCAAGATATTATTTAGATTTAGCGATTTTAATGTCACCAGATGATGGAGAAACAATATTTTTATATATTGAATATGAATATATGCGTTTTAAAACATCACCACAATGGATAAATAAATTATTAACCATGCGTAGTCACAATCATTTTGATATTTATGATAAAAAATTTGAATTAGGTAACTTTAAACTTGTTAAGTATCAAGATATGGAACGTATTTATGAATTTAGTGAACATTTAGCGTATGTTGAAAATAATAGTCATGGAGGCTTTATTGATGAAAATGGGACATTAGTGATTGATTTTAAACTAGATCAAGATAAAACAAATCGAAAAGATACTTATATGTTTAATGAACAAAAAGCAATTGTGAATGTTGATGGATTACAAGGGTTAATTCAAAATGATGGTAAGTTTTTATATGAACCGATTTATGATAAAATTGAAGTTAATGATCACTATATTCATCTTGAAATAGCCAAGACTCATTTTATTGTTGAACATGAAAAAAGTTATCGTTTTGATTTTATGATTAAAGGAATAAGTGAGGGGTTAATTCCATTTAAAACCAATGATTTATGGGGGTATATGGATATTAACCAAAATGTGATCATTGAACCACTTTACCAAGAGGCTAGTTTATTTAGTGAAGGATTAGCGATGGTGAAAAAAGATTGTAAGGTAGGTTATATTAATCATCAAAATGAAATCATTATTCCTTTTGAATATGAAAGTGGCAGTGAGTTTAAAAATAATTTAGCGATTTTAAAATATCAAGGATACTATGGAATTGTTGATGTTCAAAATAATGTCGTCTTACCTTTTGAATATGATTATATTCAACTGCCAATCAATGATTATTACATTGTGGAAAATAAAAATGGTCAGGGGTGTTTTTATCACCATAAAATGATGATTAGCCCACAATATGAAGAAATGTTACCTTTTTTTGAAGGGGTGGCTCGTGTTAAAGTCAATGGATATTATGGAGCGATAAATTTAAACAACGAAATGATTATTGAGGCTATTTATGATACTTTAACGATTTCTAGAGATGGTATTATGATTGCTGGTCTTGGTTATCGTTATGGTTATATTAATCAAAAAGGTCATTGGTTAACTCCAATAATGTTTCAAACCGCAACATTAGCACGTGATCATATGATGAGTGTGAGTTTTGATGGAAAGTTTTATTTATTAAAACTTTCGCAGCTTTTAAAGGAGGATTAGAAGTTGAAAAAGAAGAAATTGATTTTTAGAGTAGTGTTATTAGTGGCATGGATGTGCGTGATTTTTATGTTTTCGATGCAAAACGGACAAGAATCTTCTTCAACAAGTGGCAAAGTGATTGAATTATTAGGCACAATTTTGCATATGGATTTAACCCATTCTACTTTTATCACAACTATTTCATTTATAGTGCGTAAATGTGCACATATGTTTTCTTATTTTGTATTAGGAATTTTAGCTTATCGTACGGTTGTGTTAATTAGAAAAGATCGAGTGTATTTATATAGTGGTTTTATTACAGTTTTATACGCTTTAAGTGATGAATTTCATCAATTGTTTATTCCTGGACGAACAGGCCGTTTAAAAGATGTTTGTATCGATAGTATAGGAATGTTGATTGGGTTTTTATGTATATATATTTTTAATAAAATAAAGGGGGGGAAGTATGAAAGGGTATATAGGACTAAGAACGATTAAAACCGGTATTTCAGTTTGTTTATCGGTCATTGTTTCAAATATGCTTAAATTAGAATATCCGTTTTTTGTTTGTATGACAGCAATTGTTTCAATGGATAAAACAGCAAAACTTTCATTAAAGATGGGGAGAAATCGTGTATTTGGAACATTATGTGGGGCCTCTTTAGGTCTGTTATTTAATTATATTGATGCAGGTAATCCATTTTTATGTGGATTAGGAATTATTTTGCTTATTTTATTTTTAAATAAACTTAATATGCAAGGTGCCATTGGAATTAGTGGTATTGTATTTAGCGCGATGATGGTTCATTTAGGAGATAAATCACCGCTGTTATATGGAATACATCGAACACTTGATTCGTTTGTGGGAGCGAGTATCACTTGTTTAGTCAATTTGATGATTTTACCTTATTACAATGTGGAACATGTTGAGCATGATATTGAAAAACTGAAAGAGGCACTTTATTTATGTAAAGATAGTATTCAATATCAAATGCCTTTTTCAATTGAACATATTACAAAGTTATCAAAAGATTTAGAATTTAAACTAGATTTGTATATGCATGAAATTATGTCAGTTAAAAATAAAAATTATATTTTAGATTTATGTGCAAAATATCGTTTGATTAAAGATATGATTGATGAATTAGAAATTTTAATGACAATTCATGATGACGAGTATGTGTTTCATTATCATTTAAGCAAAATAGAAAAGTACCAAGAACGTTATTTAGCGTTATCTTTTGATAAAAAGATGTTGTAAATGGGTTGACATAGAAATTAAAAATAGTATTATATAAGGTATAAAAGTAATGATTAGGATATGTTTAATATTTGATTTCTTTAGAGAGAAAACGGTGGGTGAAAGTTTTTGAATAGGATATTAAATACTCCCTATGAACTGCACTCGAAAGAGAATGCCGTAAAGTTGCGTTAAAACAAAGAGATCATTATGTAAGTAATGATGAATTAAGGTGGTACCACGAGATTTCGTCCTTTGATGAAATCTCTTTTGTTTTTTTGGAGGTGAGAAAATGAAACTTAAAATGGAATTACCTGCACTTAAACATGAAGCATTAGTTAAAGAATACATTGATGCATGTTTTAAGGTAGGAGAGTTTACTATTAATGGTGGCAGTAGCGTGGAAAAATATACAAGTTATGAAGAATGGGTAAATATTGTAAATAAAAACCGTTTAGGGATTGATTTACCTCAAGGCTATGTCAAAGCAACGACTTATTTTTTAATTGGTGAAAAAATGCTTGGAACAATTAATATCAGACATGAATTAAATGAGTCTTTACTAAATCATGGAGGCCATATTGGATATAGTGTTCACCCAGATTTTCGAAGACTTGGATATGCGACTTATATGCTTAAATTCGCATTAAAAAAATGTCAAGAATTAGGAATTAATGAGGTTCTTGTCACCTGCAAAAAAGAAAATATCGCTTCTAAAAAAACGATTGAAAAATGTGGCGGTGTTTTAGAAGATGAGCGTTTAAATCAAGAAGATGGACATATATATTTAAGATATTGGATACAAACAGGAGGATTAAGCAATGATTAAAATTACTTTTTTAGATGGAAATGTTAAAGAGTATGAAGAAGGGATAAGTGCAATTGAAATCGCTAAAGGAATTTCTTCTTCTTTAGCAAAAAAATGCGTAGCTGCAAAAGTGAATGGTGAAATTGTTGAATTAAATCGCCCAATTTTACATGATGCTTCGTTAGAATTATTAACTCAAGATTCAAAAGAAGCTTTTGAAGTATTAAACCATTCAACTGCTCATTTAATGGCTGAAGCGATTACTAATTTATATCCTGGAGCAAAATTTGGGGTAGGGCCTAATATTGAAAATGGTTTTTATTATGATGTAGATGTTGACCCTTTAATCACTGAAGCAGATTTGCCTAAAATTGAAAAAGAAATGAAACGTATTGCTTCTAAAGGTGATGCGATCGTGCGTGAAGAAGTTTCAAAAGCACAAGCTTTAGAAATGTTTAAAAATGATCCTTATAAAACTGAATTAATTGAAGGATTAGAAGATGGAACTATTACTTTATACAATCAAGGGGCTTTTACTGATTTATGTCGAGGGCCTCATGTTTTAAAAACAGGAATGATTAAACATTTTAAATTAATGTCACTAGCCGGGGCTTATTGGCGTGGTGATTCAAATAATAAGCAACTTCAAAGAATCTATGGAACAAGCCATTTTACAAAGGAAGGGTTAGATAATTATTTGAAATTTTTAGAAGAAGCAGAAAAAAGAGATCATCGTAAATTAGGAAAAGAATTAGAATTATTCTTTATGTCTGAATACGGACCTGGTTTCCCATTTTTCTTACCTAAAGGAATGGCAGTTAGAAATGAGTTAGAAAACTTATGGAAAGAAGAGCATCAAAAAGCAGGGTATGCTGAAATAAAAACTCCGATTATGCTTAATCGTGAGTTATGGGAAACATCAGGACATTGGTATAATTACCGTGAAAATATGTATACTTCTTCAATTGATGAAGTTGATTATGCGATTAAACCAATGAACTGTCCGGGCTCAATTTTAGTTTATAAAAATAGTTTACATTCTTATCGTGATTTTCCAATGCGTATGGGGGAATTAGGATTAGTACATCGTCATGAATTTAGTGGTGCTTTACATGGTTTGTTTAGAGTACGTAACTTTACTCAAGATGATGCACATATTTTTATGACACCTAATCAAATTGAAGATGAAATCATTGGTGTAATGGATTTAATCGATCATTTCTATAAAGATATATTCGGTTTTGAATATCACATTGAATTATCGACTAAACCAGAAAAAGCAATTGGTTCTGATGAAATTTGGGAAATGGCTGAAAATGCATTAATTAGTGCATTAAATAAAAAAGAAATCAATTATGTATTAAACCCTGGTGATGGGGCATTCTATGGTCCTAAATTAGATTTTAAAATTAGAGATGCTATCGGTCGTGAATGGCAATGTGGCACTATTCAATTAGACTTCAATTTACCAGAACGTTTTGATTTAACTTATGTCGGTGAAGATGGACAAAAACATCGTCCGGTGATGATTCATCGTGTTGTCTATGGTTCAATGGAACGTTTTATGGGAATTTTAATCGAACACTATGCAGGAGCCTTTCCAACATGGTTAGCCCCTGTTCAAGTAAAAGTTATTGGGGTAAATAATGAATACCATGCAAACTATGCTAGCCAAGTGACAGAAGCTTTAAAACAAGCAAACATTAGAGTAGAAAACGATAATCGTGAAGAAAAATTAGGTTATAAAATCCGTGAAGCCCAAGTTAAAAAAATCCCTTATCAATTAGTTCTAGGAGACCAAGAAAGGGATCAAAATACAGTCACTTATCGCGCGTATGGAAAACAAGAACAAATGACTGTTTCATTAGATCAATTTATTGAAATGATTCAATTAGAAATAAAAACAAAAGGAATTAAATAAGTTTGAACAAAGGTAGAAAATTTCCAAATCTATTAAAATTTCTACCTTTTTGCATATTTTAGATTGATTTTCTAACACACAAATTAGATAAATGTGTAAGATAAATGACTGTGATGTTTTTATTTGATGAAAATAATTTTAAAAATGAATAATTTACTTTATACTAAAAGTATATTAATAAAAAAAGGAGAGTTTTATGAGCGAATATTGGAATTTAGATGATTTATATTTATCTTTTGAAGATGAGCATTTTTTACAAGATATTGAAAATTTAAAAAAAGAAATTGAAGAATTTAATGAACTTGCTAAAAAAATTAACACACTATCTAAAGTTGAGGGGTTAGAAAGTTATCTACAACATTTAGCAACTTTAACGACTTTATCTTATCGTTTAGAAGCGTTTATATCTTTAACACAAAGTGTCGATACCACTAATAAAGAAGCATTAAGATATGATGATATTCTTAATCAATTATTGACAAAAACAGTTATCGCACAAGTCACTATTGAAAAATGGATTGGTGAATTAAATGATATTGAAACTTACGCTAAACAATCTTCGTTAATTCAAACACATTCATATATTTTAAATGAAATTATTAAAATGAATCAGTATCGTTTAAGTGAAAATGAAGAAAACATTATTGCGAATATGAAAAATACCGGAAGTAATGCATGGTTAAAATTAAAAGATCAACTTATTGCTAATCATAAAGTTTCTATTGATGGTCAAGAATATCCGTTAACCATGGTGTTAAATATGGCTTATGATAGTGATAAAGAAGTCAGAAAAAAAGCTTATGAAGCAGAAATTGCTTCTTATTCTAAAATTGAACAAGGTGTTGCAGCTTGCTTAAATGCAATTAAAGGTGAAGTGTTAACTGAATGTCAGTTAAGAGGGTATCATTCTGTATTAGAACATACATTAATTCATTCAAGAATGTCACAAGAAACTTTAAATTCTATGTTGCAAGCAATGGAGGAATATCTTCCTGTTTTTAGAAAATATTTAAAAGCAAAAGCAAAAGCTTTAGGGTATCAAAATGGACTTCCTTTTTATGAACTTTATGCCCCGATTAATCAAGCAGATATGAAATTTGATTATTCTTCAGGAGCAGAGTTTGTGATTAAACAATTCAATACTTTTTCATCACACTTAGCTTCATTTGCATCAAAAGCAATACAACAAAATTGGATTGATGTTTATCCACGGGCAAATAAAGTTGGTGGAGCATTTTGTTTAAATTTACCTTTTATCAAACAAAGTAGATTTTTACTTAATTATGGAAATACATTTAGTGATGTCACGACGCTCAGTCATGAACTTGGCCACGGATTTCATGGAGAATGTTTAAAAAATGAAAGTATTTTAAATACTGATTATCCAATGCCAATTGCGGAAACTGCTTCTACATTTAGTGAAACAATTATTAAAAAAGCTGCTATTAAACAAGCCTCACAAGAAGAAGCGCTTGCGATTTTAGAAGCGGAAATCAGTGATTGTACACAAGTAATTGTCGATATTTATTCGCGTTATTTATTTGAAAAAAATCTTTTTAAGGAAAGAAAAACAAGTGCTTTAAGTGTCGAAAGAATTAAAACATTAATGATTGAATCCCAAAAAGCAGCCTATGGTGATGGTTTAGATCCAGATTATTTACACCCTTATATGTGGACATGGAAACCACATTACTACTCTGCTAGTAGTAATTTTTATAATTTTCCATATGCTTTTGGGTTGCTATTAGCCAAAGGGTTATATGCGATTTATTTAAAAGAAGGTAAAGAATTTGCGTTAAAATATGAACAATTTTTAAGCATGACAGGAAAAAATGATTTAGAAACTATTACTAAGAGTATTGGGATTGATATTACAAAACCAGAATTTTGGCGTAATTCTTTAAAAATAATTGAAGAAGATATTCAAAATTTTATTCGATTATTAGAAAAAAATTAATTGAGTAAGGTGAAAAAGATGGAAAAGAAATATATGTTTTTTGATGTTGATGGGACTTTAACCAACGATAATCCGGGTGGAATTATTACACAAAATACATTAGACACATTACAAAAATTAAAAGATAACGGTCATTTTGTAGCCATTGCATCGGGTCGAGCACAATATTTGGCTTTAGAAGCAGCTAAAATATCAGGAATCGATAACTTAGTCACTGATGGGGGCAATGGCATTACTTTAAATGGTAAACTTAAATATATTAAACCTTTAGATCGTCAAAAGGCACTTGAAATCATTGATGAAGCATTAGTACAAGGATATCCTGTAAATGTCGCAATCGACAACTCACCACGATTATATTCATCAAATACCAAACAACCTCAAAATCAAATGCATCGTTTAATTTTAGATGAAAATTTTGATTATCATCAAGTAAAAGACATTTATAAAATATTTATTACGATTAAAGAAGACGAAGAACAAAAACTTTCTAAATTAAAAACATTAGGTTATATGCGTTATTTTGAGGATGGAATTATTATAGAACCAGATGATAAATATCAAGGAATTGTTGAAATGGTTAAACTTATTGAAGGAGATTTAAAAGATATTGTGGTATTTGGTGATGGGCATAATGATTATACAATGTTTAAACAAGCGCCAATTTCTATTGCAATGGGAAATGCTATTGAAGAATTAAAAGAAATTGCAACCTTTGTGACTAAAGACAATCAACACGACGGAATTACTTACGCATGTCGCCATTTTGGTTGGATTAAATAAATAAAAAGAGTTCTAAAGTTAAACTGTAATTATTAAAAATACGAATACATTCATTAACTATTTAATAATTTGTTTAACCACTGAACTCTTTTTAATATAACTTTCTTAATCCTTTAGGAATAAGATTTTTAATGATTCCATTACTTTCTTTATAAAAAGACAAAGCAAATCCATCAACTAATAACAATCCATAGCCCTTTTGACTTGTCCCAGCAAGCGTTTCACCTTTTAAATACTTTTTGACTTCGATACTTGATGCACTAAAATTATAATAATTTTTAACATCATTTTGATTGAGTGTATGTGATAAAGAATAACTTGGTTCAAAACGATTTTTCTTACACTCCCCTAAATAAAGGCCGGTTCTTAAAATCTTTACTTTTTCAAGTTTAGGGAAATAAGGTTGAATTTGGTAAAGATGATTATTTGAATTGATGATATTTTTAGAAGGAAAGATTGTGAAGTATTTTTCATAAAATTCATTAAGTAACACCATTTGATTTTTAGTGATGTTAGGCTTCAGTGTTTCATTATGACTAGAATATAAACTTGGTTGTTTTTTAAATAAAGCAATAAAATGCCCTTCACCTAAATGTAAATGGGGATAAAGTCTCACGCATTCAGGGTGATGAATTCCTTGAGACATTCCATTTGATAAAGGGATTTGAACAAGACTCATATCTGGGTATTTATTTAATAAATAATCGACAATATCTTCATTTTCTTCAATAGCATAAGTACAAGTAGAATAAACCAACTCTCCTCCTGGTTTTAGAGCTTTATAGGCTTCGTCGACTAACTCTTTTTGAATCTTAGCACATTCAAGCACTTTATCATAAGACCATGTTTCAATGGCTTGATTTAATTTTCTAAACATTCCTTCACCAGAACATGGGGCATCTAAAATAATCTTATCAAAATAATTTGGAAGTTGAGAAGTAATTACTGAAGGTTTTGCACTTGTAACAATAGTGTTTGTTAAACCTAAACGTTCAATATTTGAAGATAAAATACTTGCCCTAGAATGACTAATATCATTTGCAATAACTAATCCGGTTTGATTTAAGCGAGAGGCTACAAAACAGGCTTTCCCCCCAGGAGCAGCACACATATCTAAAACAAAATCACCTTCTTGAATATCTAATAAAGAAGCCACAATCATCGCACTAGGTTCTTGAATATAATAAAGACCACAATCAAAGTAAGAATGCTTTCCTAATGGATATTTACAATCATCATAATAAAAGCCCCCATCAACAAAATGATGTTTTTTTAAATCAAATTTTCTTTCTAAAAAATCAAGCGGTGCTTTAAGGTTATTTAAATAAAGTGCTTTAACAGGCTTATTTTTAATAGCCTCAATAAATAACGGGTAATCATCATTTAACAAGTTTTTCATTCTATTTAAAAATAACTCATCCATTTTTTTATTTCCTAATATATTATAAATGACTCATTTAATTAATCATTTACAGTATACTTTTTCCTTTCTATCAACCTTATTTATCCGTGGTTGATGACGGTTTAAATCTTGTGAATGTGGATTTGTACTTTTTCCTTGTGGACTGGCTACTTTAGAAAGGCTCTTACCACACTTTGTTCCTTTCTCATATAATTATAATTATGGCTAGTGTATCATAAATAAAAATAAATGGAAATATGAAATTTGATTAATAATATAAAAAACATATTGACTTTATAATATATATTTGGTAAGATAAGCGAGTAAAAAGTAGTGGAAAGAAGAAGTGCCTGCTTCTCGCCTGATTGCTTAGAGCTTTGGGCAAATGTCACTAAGATATATATATCTTAATGTCAATGTGGGTGCGTGTACGCACTTTTTATTTTATAACTGTACAATGGAGGTGGCTTTTATTAGCAATAAGTATAACAACACTGGTTCAGATGAGTTAGTGAATGAAAAAATTCGTTTTAAAGAAGTTTTAGTGATCGATCAAAATGGTGATCAATTAGGCGTAAAATCACGTAATGAAGCTTTACGTATCGCAGGAGACGCATCACTTGATTTAGTATGTGTTGCACCAAAGGCAAAAATGCCAGTTTGTCGTATTATGGATTATGGTAAGCATCGTTTTGAACAACAAAAGAAACTTAAAGAGATGAAGAAAAACCAAAAAATTGTCACTCTTAAAGAAACTCAACTTTCTCCAACGATTGATGTACATGATTTTAATACAAAGTTAAAACGCTCAATTAAATGGTTGGAAAGTGGCGATAAAGTTAAAGTTGCAGTACGTTTTAGAGGTCGTCAATTAGCTCATGTTGATATTGGTGAAAAAATACTTAATGATTTTATTGAACAATGTAAAGAGGTTTGTCAAATAGAGAAACCTGCAAAACTTGAAGGTAGAACATTAACTGCTATATTAGCACCAAAGAAAAAGTAGACTTAGGAGGATATAACTATGCCAAAAATGAAATCACACAGCGGATTAAAAAAACGTATTAAAGTTACAGGTAGTGGAAAATTAAAACGTGGTCATGCGTATGTATCACATTTATCTCATAACAAAACTCATAAACAAAAGAAACACTTAGCTAAAGCTACTTTAGTTTCTAAAAGTGATTACAAAAGAATTAAATCTAGAATTCAAGGTTAATATTATATAGGAGGTCGTAAACATGGCAAGAGTAAAAGGTGGATATACTACTAGACGTAGAAGAAAAAAAGTTTTAAAATTAGCTAAAGGTTACTATGGTTCAAAACATACTTTATATAAAACTGCAAATGAACAAGTAATGCACTCTTTAAAATATGCTTATAGAGATAGAAGAAATTTAAAACGCGAAATGAGAAAATTATGGATTGCACGTATCAATGCTGCTGCTAGAATGAATAATATTTCTTATTCTAAATTAATGCACGGTTTAAAATTAGCTGGGGTAGAAATTAACAGAAAAATGTTATCAGAAATCGCAATTTGTGATCCAAAAGCATTTACTGCAATTGTTGAAAAAGCTAAAGCTGCTCAATAAAATTTCAAAGTTTAACCTGTCTTTGACAGGTTATTTTTATTAACTCTGTAAAAAATAATTGACAAATAGTTTTTATTTATGTATTATGTTAAGTGCGGCGATAACTAGGTTATTTGAATTCTTGGCGAATAACTTGGGATTTGCTAAGTTTAAGGAAAAGGAGAAATTTAAATGTTAACTAAAGAAGAAAAACAAGTAATCATGAAAGAATATGCAACTAAAGAAGGAGATACAGGTTCTGCTGAAGTACAAATCGCTGTATTAACAGCTGATATTAATAAATTAAATGAACACTTCAAAGTGCATAAAAAAGATTATCATTCAAATAGAGGTCTTTTAAAGAAAATCGGTAGAAGAAGAGATTTATTAAAATACTTAAAAAATAAAGATCTTGATAGATATAGTGCGTTAGTATCTAAATTAGGATTAAGAAGATAATTTATCACAAACCCCAATTAATTGGGGTTTTTATTTTTTATAGTTAATAATATGTTAAAGATGTGAAATGAATTTTGTTTATTCTATACTTTTCGGCATTTTTTAAGTATAATGTAATTGGTTTGAAAGGATGTGATGAATAATGCAACATAATACCGTTCCCTCCTCGAGGCGTTTTATAAATATTCATCATGAAATGGAGAACTGATATGTTAGAAAAATTAGAAGAATTATTAAAAAATAAGAATTATACAACTATTCGATTAATGCTTGAAGAATATAATGTTGTTGATATTGCTACTGTAATTGAAAGCTTAAAAACAATTGAATTAGTTAAAGTATTTCGTTTATTGCCAAAAGATATGGCAGCCGATGTATTTTCTTACTTAAATAGCGACAAACAACAAGAAATTGTTGAATCATTAAACAATAGTGAATTAGCATTAATTATTGATGATTTGTATGCAGATGATGCAGTTGATTTAATTGAAGAAATGCCAGCAATAGTCGTTAAACGACTAATAGGCGTAGCAAATGAACAAACTAGAAAAGAAATAAATTTATTATTACAATACCCAGAAGATTCAGCCGGAAGCATGATGACTACTGAATTTGTTGATTTAGATGAAGATATGACAATTCGTGATGCCATACGAAAAATTCGTAATGTTGGAAAAGATTCAGAAACCATCGATCCATGCTATGTGACTAATCCTAAACGTGAAATTCTAGGATACATCACTTTACGTAGATTGCTACTAAGTCAGTCTAATCAATTAATTAAAGATGTCATGGAAGATAACGTTATTTGTGTGAATACACATGATGACCAAGAAAATGTAGCCCACCGTTTTCAAAAATATGATTTTATCACAATGCCGGTAGTAGATAACGAAAAAAGACTTGTAGGGATTGTAACTGTTGATGATATTATTGATATTATTCAAGAAGAAACAACTGAAGATATTGAAAAAATGGCAGCAATCGTTCCTACTGATAAACCGTATTTAAAAATGGGAGTTTTTGAAACCTTTAAAACCCGTATTCCATGGTTATTATTACTAATGATTTCAGCTTCAATTACTGGGAGGATAATCCAAGGATATGAAGCTGCTTTATCTAGTTATGTAATTTTAACTTCATTTATCCCAATGCTAATGGATACTGGTGGAAACTCGGGGTCACAAGCCTCAGTTTCAATTATTCGTGCACTATCATTAAATGAACTTAGATTTAAAGATACACCTAAAATTGTTTGGAAAGAATTTAGAGTATCTATACTCATCGGTTTAGTATTAGCAATTGCTAATTTTATTAAAATTATACTCATTGACCAGAACAGTTTAATCGTCGCTTTTGTAGTATGCATGACACTATTTTTAACAGTAGTGATTGCTAAATTAGTAGGTTGCTTACTTCCAATAGGTGCCCAAAAAATAGGGTTTGATCCAGCGATCATGGCTAGTCCATTTATTACAACAATTGTTGATGCATTATCTTTAATTGTATATTTTAATATAGCAGGAATGTTATTAACTTTGTAAAATCATTATTCATTTTCAAAATATAATTTGATTGATCACATGATACAGGTCTCAACACTTTACCTTAACAAATATAAAATCTTTCCATTTTATAACAAATTAACACATCACATTTAAATGAAATTATAGTAATTTAAAAAAGGATGATTTTCTTCCATGTGTTAGATGCTCAATCAAAAAAATATAAAATATTCTATTAAAAATAATTATAAGTCATATTTAGTTCATAAAACTAAGGTATAATATTATTTTTATAAAAAAATAATATTATTTGAATAAGTAAAATATTAGTTATAATGTAATTGAAATATATAAATCACTAAATATTTTACTTTTTTTAATTGTTTTAGTAAATATAAATTAATAATAAAAAGAAACACAATCGTTTTGAAATAAATATGATAAAAAAGCAACTTGATTAAAGCGCTTACAAGTGGTATATTAATTGTGGACGAAATGATAGGTGATGAGGAGATAACTTATCGATGTTTACCTTGAGCAAGTAAACAATAAGTAGTCTAATAGGAGGAGACAATATGAAATTTTTAGAAGAAAAATTTGTCCCTATGGCCGCAGCGCTAGGATCACAAAGACACTTAGTGGCGATTAGGGATGCATTTGTTGCTATCATGCCAGTAACAATTGTAGGTGCGATAGCGGTATTGATTAACAACATTCAAGGGATTTTTGCT
>JAGZJH010000028.1 GCA_018365815.1 Erysipelotrichaceae bacterium | reverse complement strand
CCATTTTCTTTATTTAAAACATCTTTGAAACCTAGCGCAATTAAGTCAAAAAATAATGCGATACTTTCTTTTTCTTTGTATATTTTTAACAAATTAGTTTGTGTGTTAATCATCAAATTTTCTTTTTTAAAATAATAATCTTCAATAAAATTCATTGCCTGCACTATTAAATCATCAAATACCTCACTATTTGCCAATGTTTCCATTTCTTCAATAGTTGAGCATATATTGACTAAAATATTTGCTTTTTCTTCTTGAATTCCTTTATCTAATAATAATTTTTTAGTTCGTTGTTGATTGAGTGGTTTTAATCTAAATACTTGTGTACGTGAAACAATTGTCGGTAATACTCTACCCACGTTTTCGCAAGTAAAAACTGCATAAATTCCATCAACTGGTTCTTCTAATATTTTAAGTAAACTATTAATAGCCTCCGGTGTAGCATTTTCAATTTGATGAATCAAATAAATTTTACCATTTCCCTCAACTGAGGTTTTAAGTAATTGTTTTTGTATATTTTCTATTTGATATTTTTTAATAGATTCTACCTTACCATCAATATACATTAAATCAATATATTGTAAATCTTCAATTTGTAAACATGTTCGGCATTGATTACAACATAAATCATCATTTTGACATAGTAATGATTTAATTAAAAATTTTGCGTATTCTAAAGCGTTGTAACCCTCAATTAAATAAGCATGATTTTTTTTATTTCTTTGTATTTGATGAAGTAGTGTTTGGTAAAAAACAGGTTGTTCTATTTTAATTTGATCATTATTTAGCATATATACTCCTTAAGTATATTCATTACAGAATTGAATACTTCTTCAATACTTTTTGAAGCATCTATTTCAATAATTCTTTCTGGATAACGTGAAACAACTTCTTTGTATCCTTGATATACTTTTTGATGAAAATTTAAATCTTCCATATCTAAACGATTGATTTCTCGTTGTTGATCTTTATGTATACGTTCTAATCCAAGTTTTGGATCAATGTCAAAAAAGAGTGTAAAGTCAGGCATAATATCTTCGATTGCAAATAAGTTCATATCATATACTTTATCAATTCCTAGTCCTCTACCTATTCCTTGGTAAACTAATGAACTATCTATAAAACGATCGCAAATCACTATGGCCTCTTGTTTTAATGCCGGTATAACTTTTTCAACAAGATGTTGACGTCTTGCAGCTGCATATAATAAGGCTTCTGTTTTAGAATCCATTGCTGTGTTATTTGGATCTAATATAATTTTTCTAATTTGTTCTGAGATTTCTATGCCACCGGGTTCTCTTGTCATTACAACATTTAATCCTCTTTCTTTTAATTTTTTTTCTACTAATGAGGCAATTGTTGTTTTACCGCTACCTTCCGGTCCTTCTAATGTAATAAATAATCCTGCCATATCTACACACCCTTTCTTATCTATTATATCTAATTTTAGACATATTTTAAAGTAAAGTTTTAATTATAATGGCAACAATTAAACCCGGTATTCCTAAGCATGTTAAAAGTAGTATAGTAAACATATTAAATGGGATTGTAAAGTTAAATTCAATACAAACCATATTAATGATTAACAATGCAATGGTTGAAAGAAAAAAACGAATGATAAAATGATTAATTTTTTTAAACATAATAAAAACACCCCTAGTTTAATATATGAGGTGTTTAAATAAATAGACTAGATTTTTTGTCTTCCTTCAAAAGATTTAAGTAATGTTAATTCATCTGCATAATCTAGGTTACTTCCAATTGGTAACCCATTTGCAATACGAGTGACATTGACATTTTTATTGGCTAGTAATTTGGCTAAATAAAGAGCAGTCGTTTCACCATTGCGTGTAGGGTTAGTGGCAATAATTACTTCTTTAACATCATCTAATCGATTAAGTAAACTTAAAATGTTTAAATCTTCAATCATTACTCCATCCATAATAGAAACAACGCCATGAAGAACATGATACATTCCTTTATATTCTTTCATTTTTTCCATCGCATATATATCTTTTGGTGTTTCGACTACACAAATCATTGAATGATCTCTTGAATTGTCTTTGCATATTTCGCATAATTCATCTTCGCATATATTACCACATTTTACACAATATTTAATATTAGTTTTAGTATGTTCCAATGCTTTTGCAAATTCTTCAACATCTTCTTTTTTCATAGTTAAAATATGATAAGCCAAACGTTCTGCATTTTTACTTCCTATTCCGGGCAGTTTTTTAAAGCAATCAATAAGTTCTTGAAAACTTGCTGGATATTGAAGCATTTTAGAATAATCCTGGCATATTGATGCCACCAGTAATTTCGCTCATTGCGTTTTCTTTTTCATCATTCATTTTTTTAATTGCTTCATTGACTGTAATCATTAATAAATCTTCTAAAACTTCTTTATTTTCTTTATCTAATAATTCTTCGTTAATTTTTAATTGTTTAATGACTAAATGACCATCGATAATTCCTTCAATAGCATGATCGCTACTTGAAAAAGTGTATTCCTTTTCATCAAATTCTTTTTTAAGTTTATCCATTCTTTTTTGCATTACTTGTGCTTGTTTCATTAATTGATTAAAATTCACTATTTAATTCTCCTTTATTTCTACTATATCTCCAAAAAGTTCTAATCCAAACTTTTCGGCTTCACTATATTGTTTAACTTCTTCTTCTGGTTTAATTTCTTTAATATGACTCAGATGAATAGGTCTAGGTATCGGTAATTGATTACTTTTTTTAAGTTCAATAAATTTTTGACGAACATTTGGCCATTCACTTGCTAAAATTGCAATAAAGTCATAATCATCACTTAATACTTCTTTTAGAAATTTTTTAAGTTCGTAGTAATATCTTCCATCATTGATTTGATTGACTGAAGGTTGATATTCAAATGCAATTACTAAACCACCTACGCTCGCTGCAACTACTTTTCCATCACAAAGCATTGAAGCATATTTTGCAGTATTTAAATTAAATTGATAACGTTTTATAACACTCCATTTTTCTTGAATAGCGTTTAGTATTTGTCGATTAGCTTGAACTAATATATTTAATAAATCATTAAAATCTACTTCAATATTTTGAATAATTTCTTTTGGTTGCTCTTCTACTAACACTGCGTCAATGATTTCTTCATTAACATCGTTATTTTCAATAACACTATTTTCTTCGTTAATGATTTTTTGTTGATCTTGTATCATTTCTTGATTTATTTTTTCTTCTTTAATTTCGTTTTCTTTTTGAATTGGTGGTTGTTTATTTTCTTTAATTACAGTTATTTTTTCAACTTGAGATGGTTGAGTAGAAGTTTGTAGGATATTCACTTCTGGTTTGATATAAGTCGTATCACTTGCAATTTTTTGATCGTTTTTAACACTGTTAGCAATTTTTAAAGTTGCTAATTCAAAATACAATTTTGTATTACTTGCATATTTATATTGTTGGTCTGTTTGTATTAAAATATCAATAAATTCAAAAGTTTCTTCTATCGTGATATACGGAACTATTTTTTGTATATCATTTTTGCCTAATACAAATAGATTATCATAATCGTTTGTATTTTTGAAAATGACAATATCTTTTAAAATATCTATAAGATCAATAGTTAGCCTTTTAATATCAATTCCCGTTTCAAACATTTCTTCAATTTTTCTTAAAATTGAAGGTATGTCTTTATGCATTAATGAACGTATAAATTCAATTTTTTGTGGTACTGAGACTATTCCATAAATCTCATTAACATCTTTTAAAGTAAGTTGATCAGAATAAGCTAAGCATTGTTCTAATATACTTAAAGCATCGCGCATTCCACCATCGGCTAATGAAGCGATTAATGAAATAGCTTCCTCTTCGCACTGAATGTTTTCCTCTTCTAAAACTTTTTTTAATCGTTCAATAATATCATTTTCAGTAATTTTTCCAAAGTCAAAACGTTGGCATCTTGAAATAATTGTGGGAAGTATTTTTTGAGGTTCGGTAGTTGCTAAGATGAATACGACATGTGTTGGGGGTTCTTCTAATGTTTTTAATAAAGCATTAAAAGCACCGGTTGACATCATATGTACCTCATCAATAATGTAAACTTTATATTTTCCGTTTATTGGTGCATATTTTACTTTTTCAATTAAATCACGAACTTCATCTACTCCGTTATTACTTGCAGCATCTATTTCAATAATATCTTGATGTGTTCCTTCGTTAATGGCTTTACAATTTTCACATTCATTACATGGAATATTTTCACCTTGAGAGGTACAGTTAATTGCTTTGGCTAAAATCTTAGCAATTGTTGTTTTTCCCGTTCCTCTTGGTCCACAAAAAAGATAAGCATGGGCAATTTTATTTTGTTTGATTGCATTTTTTAATGTTTTAACGATATGTCCCTGTCCAGCAAGTTCATCAAAATTTTGTGGTCGATAAGCACGATATAATGCCTTATATGCCATTTTGCCACCTCCTTTATGGTTATCAGTTCTTCTCTATTATTATATATTATTTTCTTTTAGAATTGAAATACTTTGTCATCAGATTAGCACATTCTTTTCCAAGCACTCCACTAAAATACATAGGTTGATAATTAAATTGTTTTTGTTGTATTTGAAGAAAAATAGATTCTAAACTTGCAAATCTTAAATCACTTGCACCAAAAATGACCGTTTTTAATCGACTGTTAATAATAGCTCCCGTACACATCATACAAGGTTCAAAAGTCACATATAATTCGCAGTCTTCTAAATAGGTTGTATTCAATTTTTGACATGCTTCATTAATAGCGATCATCTCTGCATGTGCTAATGGTGAATGGATTTGTTCTTTTTGATTATGTGCTTTTGAAATAATTTTGCCCTCTTTAACAATCACTGCTCCTACGGGAACTTCATCTTCTTTCATTGCTTGTTTCGCTTCTTCAATAGCAATTTTCATAAAGTATTCTCTATTTTTCATATTCTTTCCTCTTTATAATTTAAAAGCCATTACACATAGATAGTGATCCTTAATGCTGCTACCTTCCGGTCCTGACATGGTTCGAATATATCTATTGTAATGGCAAGATTTATTTTATCATTGTTTATTGTTTTTGTCAATTAAATAATAATTCATTTTAGTACTAATCACTTTATAGTCAAGGCTTGAATATAAGTGATAAGCAGTCATATTTTCCAAAGCAACACTAATACATACTTCTTTGTATTCTTTGCTTAAATGTTGTTCTAATGTTTGTAATGCTTTTTTAGCAAATCCTTGATGCTGATAGTTTTTTAATATTCCAATACTCATAATTTCTGGAATATTTTCTTCTAAACATAATTCTATAATTCCAACTATTTGTTGATGATGTTTAATAAAATATAATTCATTAAATCCACTGTCGATTAATCTATGAGTTTCTTGATAAGTATAAGTCACGCTACCCGGTACATTAAACATTAATTCATTGATATAATCATTAAATTGTTGTATCTGTTGAAATGTTATTTTTTCTAATTTTATATCATTGTCAAAGTCAATTGTTTTTATTTTTTTAATCATGTTGACGATTGTGTATTGATGGTGTAATGAATATTTAGAACATTTAAATTTTTGAATATATTTGTTTTGATATTCTAAATATATTCCTAAATAATTTTGAAGTTGTGGTTGATAATTTTGGTTGATGATGGTTTCTATTTCATTTTCTTGACATTCATTAAGTATGATGTAAAATTTATGTTTATTTTTTATTTCACTATCAATGATTTGATATTTTGTAATTGCAAATATATCTTTCATTTTGTTTCACGTGAAACATTGAAAAAGAAGTAGCGAACTACTTCTTAACAATTTTCTCCATTCCACCCATATAAGGTCTTAATGCTTCTGGAACATTGACACTACCGTCTTCGTTTAAGTTATTTTCTAAAAATGCAATTAACATACGTGGTGGTGCAACTACTGTGTTATTTAAAGTATGAGCAAAGTATTTTCCATCTTTTCCATTTACTCTAATTCCTAAACGTCTTGCTTGTGCATCAGTTAAATTAGAACAACTTCCTACTTCAAAATATTTTTGTTGTCTTGGAGACCATGCTTCTACATCAATACTTTTTGATTTTAAATCTGCTAAATCTCCTGAGCAACATTCTAATGTTCTTACAGGAATATCTAATGATCTAAAGAAGTCTACTGTATTGGTCCATAATTTAGTAAACCATTCTTTGCTTTCTTCTGGTTTGCATACCACAATCATTTCTTGTTTTTCAAATTGGTGAATACGATACACACCTCTTTCTTCAATTCCATGTGCCCCTTTTTCTTTTCTGAAACATGGAGAATATGAAGTATAAGTATATGGTAATTTATCTTCTTCTAAAATTGTATCAATAAATTTACCGATCATTGAGTGTTCGCTAGTTCCAATCAAATATAAATCTTCACCTTCGATTTTATACATCATTTCGTCCATTTCTTTAAAACTCATTACACCAGTTACAACATTACTTCTAATCATATATGGTGGGATTACATAAGTAAATCCTCTATTAATCATGAAATCTCTTGCATAAGAAATAATTGCTGAATGTAAACGAGCAACATCACCCATTAGATAATAGAAACCATTTCCAGCTACTTTTCCAGCACTTTCCATATCGATTCCATCAAACATTTCCATAATTTGAGTATGATATGGAACATCAAATGGTTTTAATGCAGGTTCTCCAAATTTTTCAATCTCTACGTTTTCACTATCATCTTTTCCTAATGGAACACTTTCGTCAATAAAGTTAGGAATTTGCATCATTAATTCTTTTAAATGAGTGCTTAACTCTTCTTCTTTAGTTTCTAAACTTGCAAGTTCACTGGCAATTTTTCCAACTTTTGCTTTATTGGCTTCGGCTTTATCTTTTTCACCATTACGCATAAATAAACCAATTTCTTTACTTAATGCATTTCTTTGGCTTCTTAGTTCACTTGCTCTTGTTAAAGCGGCACGATAATCAATATCAGTTTGTAACGCTTCATCAACAACATTTAACTTATGATCTTGAAACTTCTTTTTCATGTTTTCTTTTACTAATTCTGGATTAGATCTTAAAATTGCAATATCAATCATTTTCTTTTCTCCTTTTTTTATTTTATCTATCATGTTTTTTATAATAAAAAAACACCTCAAACAAGGGACGATTTAACATCGTGGTGCCACCCTATTTCATAAGAATTATTTCTTACCTCAATTAGATAACGGCTAATACCGGAAATGGATACTCAATTCCCCATTTCACTCATAGGTTGATTTCTATAAACTCTATTACTAATTTCCACCACACATTAGTTCTCTATCAATAGATATTTATATACTTATCCTAGTCATCGATTTATTTGTATTATACACTATTATTTTTAACAAAACAACCCCAATTTAAACACCTCAAATGGCTTATTTCTATATTTGCTCATTTTAAATCATATCTTTAAACCATTATAAAATTTATTAAATTCTGTACTTCATCTTTTACTTCCTATAATTTTAATCTTTTATCTATTATCAAGTATAAGCTTTAGAAGTCATAGTTTAACAATCTAATATAATCTTTTTTTTGAAAAAGTAATTGACTATTTGATGTAAAAATACATATAATATATTGAAGGACAAAAACAATTGTTTTATGTGGAATAACGCAGTAGTTATTCCACTTTTTTATATCTATAATTCCTATTTTATTTAACCATCTAAATTTACTATTAGATGATTATTTATTCCTATATCAAGGAATGAGATATTAAAATAGCAAATAAAAAAACTAATTTCTTAACCATCATATTAAATAAAATTTATTTTATTCTTATTATTTTTAAATTAATGGATTTTAAAATTCATACACCTATAATAGTAATTGAAAAATTCTATCATAACTCCTTATCATAATTATATTATCTATTTTATTAAACACTTTTTTAATTGTAGAAACATATAATACTTCTGCCTCTATATCTAATATTAGATATAGAAATACATTTATTTAATTAACCCACCGCTTCATTATAACAAAACTAATTAATTTCATTATTAAACCATATTAACGCTTCTTATCCACTCCTTAGTATTTATCACCTATATTTCATATAGAATATATCTAAAAATTTTTTTCATATAATTACTTGTCTTATACAAAAAAGAACCAATAGCATTTATTTACCATTAGTTCTATTACATTAACAAATATCAAACATCATAAACTGCTTACTAAAAAAGTTAAATAATATTTAATGATGTTTCACGTGAAACATATTATTGTTTATAATCCTCCAATAATAAATCAACATCATATTCATTTTCTCCTACAACATACTTAATTTTAAAAGGTATCTCCTTAATACAACTCATTACTTCGTTTTCTGTCCATAAACTCCTTTTCACAAGATAAGTCTTTTTATTATAATAAGTCGTCACATTATGATTTGGTGAAGATGCACTTGATGAAAAATGAATTTTCCTATCCGGATTATCACCATGATATAATTCGCTTGGAATTAAATCATCAATTTGTATAATCTCACCTTTAACAACTTGAACATTTAAACAAATTTCAAAAATATCATGAAATTTACTTGACCATGTATCTAATCCACTATTATCTCGATATTGATAATTATAATAAATGAGAAGATCATCATTAACCTTTTTATAAAGGTCTAAATTATTATCTTCAATTTCAAAATTATCTGCAGCATCAAACTCTTTAACTGTTTTTAAAACCTGTTTAAAATACTTCTTAGGTTCATTATCATTAGTTAAACTTAGTACATCCCCCTCTATCTTATAGTCATAAATAACATTATCAATTTTAAATTGATTATTATCCAAATGAGTAAACGAACTTCGTTTATCATCATAATCTTTGAAAGTTTGTTCGAATACGCAATACTTATCACATAATATACGTTCATCACTACTTTCACTGACTTCTTCCCATGTACCTTTTAATTGAATAATTTTAGTATTTCTGCTTGAAGCAATTATATTCAAAAAAATTGCTAAAGATATAAAAATACTCAAACACAATATATTATTATTTCTCGTTTTAGATTTCATAAGATTCACCTCCAATGTTTCACGTGAAACAATATTCTCTATCTAACTTTATTATAGCATAAAAAAAGAAGTAGATTACTCTACTTCTTCAACATTTTCATTATCCTCTGATTTCTCAACTACCTCAACCGTAGAAACTTTTGAACCTTCGGCTACTTTAATTAAACGTACCCCTTGAGTATTACGTCCGGCAGTTTTAACTTGTTCCATTGGTAATCTAATTACGATACCTTCATCAGTAATAATCAATAAATCCTCATTACCATTAACTGCTCTTAATGATACAATATTACCATTTTTGCTTGTTGTATTTAAAGTTTTAACACCTTTACCACCACGGTTTGATTTACGATATTCTTCAATTGGAGACATTTTACCATAACCTTTTTCAGTCACTGCCATGATAAACTTACCTTCTTTATCTGTTGTCATTCCAATTACGACACCACCATCAACGTTAATTCCTTTAACTCCTGATGCACTACGTCCCATTGGTCTAACATTTTCTTCTTCAAAACGAACTAATTTTCCATTAGATGAAGCAATTAAAATTTCATCATTTCCATTTGTCATTTTAACACTAACTAACTCATCATCTTCTTTTAAAGTTATTGCAATTTTACCAGATTGACGAATACTTTCAAACTCAGTAATTGAAACACGTTTAACTAATCCATTTTTTGTAGCAAAGAATAAGTATTTGTCTTTCATTGTATCATCGTCTTTATACTTACGAGGAATACTAATCATTGACTTCACTGACTCATCTTTATCTAAATTCAATAAATTAATCACCGGTAACCCTTTAGCAGTACGACCAAATTCTGGAATTTGGTATCCTTTTAATCGATATACTTTACCATAATTTGTAAAGAATAATAAATCATCATGAGTTTCCATATTAATCATTTGGGCCACAATATCATCATTTTTTGTTGACATACCTTTAATACCACGTCCACCTCTATTTTGGGCTTTATAAGTATCAACTGGTAAACGTTTAACATAACCATTTGTCGTTAAAGATATGACACTATCTTCAACCGGGATTAAATCTTCATCTTCTAAATCAAATGTTCCTTGAATAATTTCAGTTCTTCTTGCATCGTTATATTTATCTTTAATTTCTAATAATTCAGTTTCAATAATTGCGATAATTCTTTCAATATTGTTTAAAATATCTTCTAAATCTGCAATAACTTCTAACAAATGATTATATTCATTAACAATCTTTTCTCTTTCCAAACCAGCTAAACGTTGTAATTGTAACTCACGAATTGCCTTTGCTTGTTTTTCAGATAAACCAAATTCTTCCATTAAACGAGTTTGAATAATTTCAGTTGTACGGCTTGAACGAATTAAGTTAATAATCGCATCAATATGATCTAATGCAGTTTTTAACCCTTCTAAAATATGTGCTCTTTCTTGCGCTTTTTTTAGTTCAAACATTGTACGACGGCGAATAACGTCTTCTTGATGTTCCAAATAATAATTAATCATTTGTTTAATCCCTAATGTTTTAGGTTCATTATTAACAAGTGCAATCATATTCACACCAAAAGTTGTTTGTAAAGCAGTTAATTTATATAACTGATTTAAAATAACCTCTGGTTGAACATCTTTTCTAAGTTCAATGACAATACGAATCCCTTCACGGTTAGATTCATCTCTTAAATCAGTAATACCTTCAATTCGTTTTTCTTTAACATGATCGGCAATTTTTTGAATTAAACGTGCTTTATTGACTTGGTAGGGTATCTCATTAACAATAATTGTTTTCTTACCATTACTTTGTTCAACAATTTCTGTTTTAGCACGCATAACCACTAAACCATTTCCAGTTTCATAGGCTTTTTTTATTGCTGATTTACCTAAAATATACGCCCCAGTAGGAAAATCCGGACCCGGTAAATAATTTTCCATTAACTCTGCTACTGTAATCTCAGGATCCTTAGCTACCGCTAAAATCGCATCAATCACTTCCCCTAAATTGTGAGGAGGGATATTTGTTGCCATTCCGACTGCAATCCCTGTTGAACCATTTACTAATAAATTAGGAAATCTAGCCGGTAAAACAACCGGTTCTTTTTCCTCACCATCGTAGTTAGGAATAAAATCAATCGTATCTTTATTAATATCACGAACTAATTCCATAGATAATTTAGACATTCTTGCTTCAGTATAACGTTGAGCTGCTGCTCCATCACCATCAATAGAACCAAAATTTCCATGTCCATCAACTAACATATAACGATACGAAAAATCTTGTGCCATACGAACTAAAGCATCATAAATTGAAGAGTCACCATGAGGATGGTATTTCCCCATAACTTCCCCAGTAATACGGGCTGATTTTTTATAAGGTTTATCAGAGTAAGCCCCTAATTCATTCATTCCGTATACAATACGACGTTGCACCGGCTTTAATCCATCTTTAACATCAGGTAAAGCTCGAGCAACGATAACTGACATTGAATATTCTAGAAACGACTTTTTCATTTCAGAAGTTAATGCTGTTTTTTTTATTCCTCTTTCTTCCATAATCTAATCCTTTCTAAACATCTAAGTTTGTAGCATATTTCGCATTTTCTTGAATAAACTCACGTCTAGGCTCTACTTTTTCACCCATTAACATATCAAAAATCATATCTGCTTCCATTGCATCATCAACAGTAATTTGTAATAACACACGCTTTTCTGGATCCATTGTCGTTTCCCATAACTGTTCTGCATCCATTTCCCCAAGCCCTTTATAACGTTGAATTGTATAACGTGCATTAGGTCCTAATTGATCTTGTAAATTTTTAAGTTCCTCATCACTATAGCAATAATGTTCTTCTTTACCTTGCTTTAATAAATATAAAGGAGGTTGAGCAGCATAAACATATCCTTGTTCTACTAAAGGTCTTAAATAACGATATAAGAAAGTCAACATTAAAATACGAATATGTCCTCCATCAACATCGGCATCGGTCATAATGACAATTTTATGATAACGTAATTTTGAAATATCAAATTCTTCTCCTATACCAGTACCAAAAGCAGTGATCATCGAACGAATTTCAGCATTCGTTAAAATTCTTTCTAATCTAGCCTTTTCAACGTTTAAAATCTTTCCTCTTAAAGGTAAAATCGCTTGCGTATTACGATCACGTCCTAATTTAGCCGAACCTCCGGCTGAATCCCCTTCGACAATAAACACTTCAGAAATAGTAGGATCTTTAGATGTACAATCCGCCAATTTTCCTGGTAAAGAAGATACTTCTAAAACATTCTTTCTTCTTGTCATCTCTCTAGCGCGTTTAGCTGCCATTCTTGCACGAGAAGCAAGCAATGCTTTTTCAACGATAATTTTTGCAGTATCTGGATTTTCTAATAAAAATATCTCTAATGAATTTGAAATTATATTACTCGCAATCTTTCTAACTTCAGCATTTCCTAGCTTTGTTTTAGTTTGTCCTTCATATTGAGGATCAGGATGTTTAATTGAAATAATTGCAGTTAACCCTTCTCGAACATCATCTCCGGTTAAATTCTCATCGTCTTTTTTAATAAAATTATTATTTTTAGCATAGTTATTAATAATACGAGTTAAAGCCATGCGGAAACCTTCCTCATGTGTTCCCCCTTCAATCGTATTAATATTATTACAAAAAGAATAAATATTTGCTTGGTACCCATCATTATATTGCATACCAACTTCAACTTGAATGCCTTCTTGTTCATCTTCCATATAAATAATTTCTTCATGAATAGGTGTTTTATTACGATTAATATACGCAACGTACTCCTTAATTCCACCCTCATAAAGAAACTCATTGTGTTTAGGAGTTTCACCACGATTATCAATTAAAATTATTTTTAATCCTTTATTTAAAAACGCTAATTGACGAATACGATCTCTTAAAGTTTCATAGTCATAAACAGTAGTTTCTGTAAAAATAGTTGGATCTGCTTTAAAAATAACCGTTGAACCTTGTTTATCCGTATCTCCAATCATCTTTAAATCTTCAACTGGCTCACCACCATTTACAAATTTTTGATAATACAATTTTCCATCACGAGAATTATGAACATAAACCTCTAACCAACTAGAAAGCGCATTAACAACACTCGCCCCTACTCCATGAAGTCCACCGGAAACTTTATAGCCTCCGCCACCAAATTTTCCCCCTGCATGAAGTACAGTAAAAATGGTTTCAACTGTTGATTTACCTGTTTTTTCATTTAATCCAGTTGGCATACCACGGCCATTATCAACAACTTTAATAACATCACCAGCTTCTAATACCACTTGGATTTCATTACAATATCCAGCCAAAGCCTCATCAATGGCATTATCAACAATTTCCCAAACTAAATGATGTAACCCATTCACGGATGTACTTCCAATATACATTCCAGGACGCTTACGAACTGCCTCAAGCCCTTCTAAGACTTGAATATCCGATTCATCATAACTATGTTCAACTTTGTTTTCACTCATGAACTAATCCTCCTTTAAATGACCATTTTCGATTTTATAAATGCATGCAATATCTATAATTTTTTCATCTATATCCTCCACTGAAGTAGTGGTAATAAATGTTTGTATTTTTTGATTAAGTAAATTTAAAAGCATTGCTTTTCTTGAACCATCTAACTCTGATAAAACATCATCTAACAATAAAATTGGATACTCCCCAATTTCTTCTTTAATCAACTCTAACAAAGCAATTTTCATCGCCAAAACAATCGTTCTTTGTTGCCCTTGAGAAGCAAAATTAATCGCATTTTTATCGTTTAATAACACTATAATATCATCTTTATGAATACCTATTTGCGTTAAAGTATACTTAATATCTTTTTCACTATTAGAATTTAAACTCTCAAGAATATCACTAGCTAAAGTTTCGCTTTGATAGTTAATAAAACTTTGATAATTTAAACTAAGTTTTTCTTTATTTTGAGCGATACAATCATAAATCTTAGAAGCTTTAAAAGATAATTTGGAAATAAAATCAACTCTTTTTTTGATGATATCCACTTGAAGCAATGCCATTTGTTCATTTAAAACCTCTAAATAAATATCAGATTTCACCTTTTTTGCATTTAAAATTTTTAAATATTTGTTTTTTTCCTTCAACAAACGGTTATATTTAGATAAATTAAATACATAAATTGGAGAAACTTTGCTTAATTCTAAATCTATGAATTTACGTCTAAGACTTGGACCGCCCTTTATTAAATTTAAATCATCTGGGGTAAAAACAACTGCGTTTAAATACCCTACATACTCACTGGTTTTATGAATATCGTTGTGATCTATTTTGGCTTTTTTATTTTTCCCAGCAATAACGACCTCTAAATCTAAAGTTTTATTATTCGATAAAACATTTGCACTGACTTTTGTAAATTTTTGATCAAAACAAATTAATTGCTCTAATATATGTGTTCTAAAAGATCGACAAACAGATAATAAATAAATCGCCTCAATTAAATTCGTTTTCCCTTGAGCATTTTTACCTAAAAAAATATTAATATCATGATTAAAACTCAACTCAAAACTTTCGAAGTTTCTAAAGTTAGTTAATTCAAGTTTATTAATCCGCATTATTCAACAACTATTTGCTGTCCATTAAACTCAACGATGTCGCCAGATCTTATTTTTTTTCCTCGACGTGTTTCAATTTCACCGTTTACTAAAACTAATTCATCTAAAATTACCATCTTAGCTTCAATTCCACTACTCACTAAATTGGCTAATTTTAACAATTGTCCTAAAGTAATAAATTCATCTCTAATTTTAATTTTTTCCATTTTATCCCTCTTCACTCATAATAATACTTTTTTATTATATCATAAAACTATTAAAAATGCACGAAAATAAGCGAATATAACGATATTTATTAAATAGATACTAAAACCATTAAAATATAAAAAAACACGCATAAATAAAAAAAAGTACCAAAATAGCACTTTCTAAACTTAAAAATACGCATTAATAAGTTCTAACCGGTAAAACTAATTGAACATTAGATTCATCTTCTTTATTTTTAATAACAAAAGGTTTCATTTCACCCGTAAATAAAATAGACATATAATTAGAACCAATAGATCTAATGGCATCAGTTAAATATTTTGCACTAAAAGAAATAGTCAAAGGAACACCGGTAAAAATAGCAGAAGTTAAATGTTCTTCGACAGAACCGATTTCTTGAGAAGAAGAAGTTAATAAAATATGATCCTCACTCATAATTAACTTAACAATATTTGCACTTTCACTAGATAATAAAGAAGCACGATCAATCGCTCCCATAAATTCACGAGAATCGATACGTAATTCGTAACTAAAATCAGTAGGAATTAAACGTGAAGTATCAGGGAAAGTACCATCGATTAAACGAGTTTGAATAAAGACATTATCAAACACGAATAAAATCTTACGATCAGTAATGTAAATATCAATAGTTTCATCTCTTTCAATAATCTTAGAAATTTCGTTTAAACTTTTTCCCGGAATTGTAATATTAAACGCTAAATTATCATCAATTTCAATTATTTTTTTAGCTAAACGATAACTATCAGTTGCAATACATTCAATTGTTGAATTATTTGATTTAAAGTTAACTCCCGTTAAAACCGGTCTTGCTTCTTTATCAGAAGTTGCAAAAATAGTTTGATCAATAACATTTTTTAAAATTACAGAATTAATTGAAAAATGTTCTCCAGTTTTTGATAAATCAATCTTTGGATAATCAATAGCTTTAATCCCATTTAAATTAAATTCACTGTTATCGCCTTTAATTTTTGTTAAAGAACCATCTAACATATCAAAAACAACAAACTCAGAATCAATTTTACGAATAATTTCAGAAATGAAACGTGCTGATAAAACAACAGATCCTTCATTAATAACTTCTAAAATGTTTTCTTTAGTTAAAATAGTCGTTTGGATTGTAATATCAGAATCACTTCCAGTTAATATTAAATGCTCATTAGTCACTTCAAATTTAATCCCACTTAAAGCTGGTAACGGACTTTTACTAGAAACAGCTTTTGTTACTTTAGATAAGGCATTTAATAATTCGGTTCTTAATATTTTAAATTGCATTTTTAATATCTCCTTATATATATTTAATATATTTATCTTTAAATAATAATCATAATAGCTGTGAATAATGTGAATAACTCAAAAAGCATTCTTAAATAGAATGTTTTTTAGATTTTTTAGTGTGAACTTGTTGTGTATAATTGTGAATAACTTTTTACATTAATGTCTTTTTAAGTTCATCGATGGCAACTTGGTAATTATGGTTTGTCTTTTTACTAGCTTCGACTTTATCGCAAGCTTTCATAACAGTTGAATGATCACGACCTCCAAAGGCTTCACCTATTGCTTCAAAAGAAAGATCCATTAAATTTCTAATTAAATACATTGCCATATGTCTTGCTAAAGCGATATTTGCAGTACGAGATTTTGATACTAGCTGTGTTAAAGTTAAATTGTAATAATTAGCAACTGTTTTTATAATTGTTTCTGCAGTTAATGTTGTATGCGTTTCTTTTACTTGAATATCATCTTTAAAACAGTTTAATGCAAATCTCATATCTACTTTATCGATTTTATACAAAATTGAATCAAAAATTAAACGATTAAGTTGCCCTTCAAGTTCGCGAATATCTTGACAATAGTTATTAGCCATAAAGTGCAATACTTCATCATCAATCATTGTAGCACTGACACCTTCTAATTCCATTTTCTTTTTTAAAATCGCTAAAGCAAGTTCAAATTCTGGAGTATCAATTCCTACACGCATTCCATATGCAAAACGACTGATTAACCGTTGTTCAAGTCCATCTAATTCTTGAGGTAGTCTATCACTAGTAATAACGATTTGTTTTTTATTTAAAATCATATGATTAAAGATATGGAAAAAGACTTCATTTGATTTATTTTTTCCAGCTAAAAATTGAATATCATCAATTAATAATAAATCAATTGATTCATATTTTTCATTAAAATAGTCAATTAATCCATTTTTTAAACTTGTTATGTAGTCATTAACGAAATTATTAGCAGAAATGTATAAAACCACTGCATCAGGGTTATTCTTTTTAACCTCATGTCCAATAGAATTAATCAAATGCGTTTTTCCTAGACCGGAGTTCCCATAAATAAATAAAGGATTATAAACTTCTTTTCCTGGATCTTGTGAAACAGCATAACTTGCAGCATGGGCAATTTTATTAGAAGATCCCTCAACAAAAGTATCAAAAGTAAATTTATCAATAAGGTTATCTTCGATTTGTATTTTGTCATCTTCATCTTTTTTAGGAATAATCAAGTTATTTTCATTTTTAAATTCTATATGGTATGCATGACCAGAACACTCAGCTAATAAACTTTCAAAATTAGATGTATATTGTTGAGCCATGGCGATGTAAAAATCACTTGAAGTTGTAACGATGGCTTTGTTTTTTTCAAGTGAATAAAGTTTTAATTCTTTAAAAATATGATTGAATGCATGTTCGTCATTTACAATCGTGCGAAATTTTTCTAAAACTTCGTTCCAAATTTTAGCGAGTGAATCCATTTTTTCACCTCCTATGTACATTTTCTATAATAAGTATAATCAAATGTGAATAAAAAATAAAGAACTTATTCACAATAAAAAAGTTATTCACATACTTATTCACATTAAATTTAGTTGATTTTAGGCTATATTTTTAATTTTTCCACAAAATTCGCTAAGAAAAGATTGTGCATAACTACTTATTCACTTGTGAACAACTGTGAATAATGTGCATAACTTTTCCTATTAATAAGTTTTTCATAGAGTTATTCACATTAAAAATACTGAAAAAATCAAAGTTTTTAAAGTTTTGCACATATGTGAATAACTTTTTGTCACAGTGGTGTGAATATGTGAATAACTTATGAAATTTATTATTTTTACTCTAAAAAAGCTATGGTATAGTGTGTGCTATAAAAAGTTATTCACAATGATAAGACTTTTAAGTTAGTTTATGTGAATAAGTTAGTTTATGTGAATAATTATAATTTATGACTAATTTTAAATTGTTAAAAAAATATAGAGTTAAACATTAATAAAAAAGTTGAAAAGTAGAAGATATTTTCTATTATTAATTGACTTCTTGGTTAATTTCATATAAAATGAATGGGCATATGTTATTGTGTATAAAAATAAAATTTTAAATCGGAGGTGCAATTTATGAAAAGAACATATCAACCAAATAAGAGAAAACATAAAAAAACTCATGGTTTTAGAGCTAGAATGGCAACTGTTGGTGGTAGAAAAGTACTTGCTCGTCGCCGTCAAAGAGGAAGAAAAGTATTATCTGCTTAATTAAAAATCCACATTTATGTGGTTTTTTTTCTAAAAAAAACAATGAAAAAAGCATATAGAGTTAAAAAAAACGAAGACTTTCAAACAATTATTAAGAAAAAGAAGAGTGTTGCATCACGTGATTTTGTTGTTTACTATGATTCAAATGGGCTATCTCATGCTCGTATAGGAATATCGGTAAGTAAAAAACTAGGAAAAGCAACTATTCGAAATAAAATCAAACGCCAAGTAAGAGAGATTGCTAGAACATCATTTGACTTTGATCAATCAATGGATTACTTAATAATTGTCCGTCAGCATTATTTATACCAGACATTTGACGAAAATAAGCAAGATTTAATTCGCTTGCAACGAAAAATACTATCTAAAAATATAGGAGGTTCACGATGAACTCAACACAAAAGAAAATGTTTAAGGTTGTTTCATTAATTTTCCTTTTAGTTGTTTTAAGTGGTTGTGCTAGAACAGTGGATGCACAAGGAAATATTATTAAACCTATTACATCTGAAACACCATGGACATTAAGTGCAGGAATTTTTGATTTTTTATTTATTATGCCGATTGCGAAATTTATCTTATTTGTTGAACCATACATTGGAGCAGCATTTGGGGTTATTTTAGCGACTGTGATTATTAACTTATTAACATTACCATTAATGATTAAATCTCAAGTCTCTACTCAAAAAATGCAAATGTTAATGCCAAAACAAGAAGCAATTCAAAGAAAATATAAAGGTCGTACTGATAAAGCTAGTCAAATGAGAATGTCAGCTGAAATTCAAGCTTTATATAAGAAAAACAATATTTCTATGTCAGCTTCATTTATGCCATTTTTAACATTGCCAATTATGTTCGCAATGTGGAATGCAGCACAACGTTTACCTATTTTAAGAGAAACAGTGTTCTTTGGAATTAACCTAGGGGCTAAACCAATGACACAAATGGGTGACTGGCGTTATATTTTAATTATTGTATTAGTTGGGATTACACAATTCCTTTCAATGGAAATTAGTAAAATCTTAATGAAAAAACAAAAAGGTTATCGTGAAAATAAAGCAATGGACTCAATGAAATATATGAACTATTTCATGGTTGTTATGATTATTTTCATGGCTTATTCAATGGAAACTGCGATGTCAATCTATTGGATTACCACTTCAACAATTACTATTATAAGAACAATTTATATTCATTATAATCATGTCGCAAAAGTAGAAACAGACGAACCGAGATCTTATTTGGATAAAAAGAAGAAAAAGTAGGTGTTGACTATGATTAAAACATATACTGCAAAAGTTTTAGAAGATGCATTAAACAATGCCGCAAGTGATTTAAACTGCCAAGTTAGTGATCTTCAATATGAAGTAATACTTGAAAAAAAAGGGTTATTCTCTAAAAAAGTAGAAATCAAGGCCTATTGTTTAAATACTGTGATTAATTATGTGAAACAATATATTGAAACAGTATTAAATGATATGAACTTAGAATTAGTCGAAGTGACAATGGAGTATACTAATGGTCGTATTCGTGCGAATGTAAATACTAGTAATAATCCATTATTAATTGGTCGCTCAGGTATTATTTTAAGATCGTTTAATATGATTGTTAAAGCTGCAGTGCAAAATACTTTTAATAAACGCTATGAAATTGATGTCGATATTAATAACTATAAATTAGAACGTTATCAGAAAGTTGAAAAAATGGCAAAAAGATTTGCTAGAAGTGTGCAAAAATCAAGAATCGATATGAAACTAGATCCATTACCTGCCGATGAAAGAAAAGTAATGCATCAAGTTATTTCACATATGAATTATGTACGTACACAAAGTGTTGGTGAAGGTAAAAACCGTTGTTTAACGATTATCTATGATGAAAATAAAAAAGTAAAATAACATATCACTCCTCTATTATTGAATAGGGGAGTTTTTATATTCTTTAAAAATAAGAAATGCCATTAATAATTTAATCAAAACCTTTATTTATATAATTCTAAAATTACCTATTAACCTTTTTGAATACTATTTGTAATTTAAAACGCTATCGCCTATAATAAAAATAGGTGATTAAAATGTATAAGATAATGATTGTTGAAGATGATGTAACAATTCGTAAAATATTAAAAGAAAGTTTATGTCAGTGGGGATTTAATGCTTTTTACATAAAAGATTTTAATCAAGTATTAAAATCTTTTATTGATGAAAAGCCACATTTAATTTTAATGGACGTGACACTCCCTTTTTATAATGGTTATTATTGGACTAAAGAAATTCGTAAATATTCAAAATTACCGATTATTTTTATTTCCTCAAATACCGGTAATATGGATATGATTATGGCAATGAACATGGGCGGAGATGACTATATCACTAAACCATTTGAATTAGATTTTGTCATCGCTAAAGTACAAGCATTATTAAGAAGAAGTTATGAATTTATTACTCAAAGCTCTATTATTGAACATGAAGGTTTAGTTTTAAATTTATTAGAGGGAATAATCACTTATCAAAATCAAAGTGAAGAATTGACTAAAAATGAATTAAAAATCATTCAATTATTATTAGAAAATAAAGGAAATATTGTTTCAAGAGATAAAATGATGGTTAAATTATGGAACAGTGATTGTTATATTGATGATAATACACTTACAGTAAATGTTAATCGATTACGAAAAAAGATAGAAAAACTAGGCTTAATGAACTTTGTTAAAACTAAAAAAGGAATGGGCTATTATGTTTAAAATAATGAAGCGATATATTCAATCAAGAAAGTTATTTTTAATCTTAATTTTAAGTTTGTTTATTTTATATCCAGTGAGTATTTATTTAGAAAATGGTCATTTAATGATTGGATATAGTTTATTTCTTTGTGTATGTGTAACTTTTTTATTTTTAATGATCGATTTTATTAAATTTCATCATCATCACAAAGAACTTATAGAACTTTCTAAAAATATTAATTTATATGAAATGACGTTTAAAGAAACCCATGATTTGATTTTTGAAGATTATCAATCGATTATTCAATTACTAAATGATAATATTAAAATGATTAAAACTTATCATAAAACAAAAGAAACGGAGTTATCTGATTATTATACATTATGGGTACATCAAATTAAAACTCCGATTGCAGCGATGAAGTTATTAATCGAAACTAATCAAATTCAACCTGAACATTTAAAAATAGAGTTGTTTAAAATAGAACAATATGCTTCAATGGCATTAGAGTATTTAAGAATAGAAACAATGCATAAAGATTTAAAACTTGGTGCTTATGATTTAAGAAAGATAGTGCAAGGCAGTATTCGTAAGTATTCGATTTTATTTATTTACCAACATTTAAAACTACAATTAGATGAATTTGATTTTAAAGTCTATACTGATGAAAAATGGCTATCTTTTATCATTGAACAAATTTTATCTAATGCGATTAAATACACCCCTCAAGGTTCAATTCATATCTATTTAAAAAATCAAACTTTGTATATTCAAGATACTGGTATAGGGATTAAGGATGAAGATTTAAAATTGGTGTTTGAAAGAGGATTTACCGGTTTAAATGGTCGTCATGATAAAATATCAAGTGGACTAGGTTTATATTTATGTCAAAAAGTCAGTAGTGAATTAGGTCATACGATTACAATGAGTTCTAAAGTAAATCAAGGAACTTGTGTGATGATTACGTTTAATGGGGCAAAGGTTGTTTTTGATTAATGTGACAAAGGTGTAAGGATTATTAAAGAAATGTAAGGTAAAGCTAAGGCAAAGCATTTCTTTTTTTTATACAATAGTGTTGTAGATAAGGAGGAAATAATTATGTCATTATTACAAATTAATAATTTAAAAAAGATATATACCGGTAAATTTAAGTCTAACCAATGTGTAGCGTTAGATGAAGTATCATTTAGTGTTGAAGAAGGGGAATATGTTGCCATTATGGGTGAATCCGGTTCTGGAAAAACGACTTTATTAAACATTTTGGCTTCGTTAGATAAACCGACTTATGGTGAAGTTTTATTAAATCAAAAAGATATTACTAAGATTAAGGATAAAGATTTAGCGAAGTTTAGACGAGATCATTTAGGATTTGTTTTTCAAGATTTTAATCTATTAGATACTTTTAGTGTCAAAGATAATATTGTTTTACCTTTAGTATTATCAAGACAACCGATTAAAAAAATTGAAAATGCAGCAGTTGAGATCGCTAAAGAATTAAAAATAGATAATTTATTAGAAAAGTATCCTTACGAACTTTCAGGAGGACAAAAACAAAGGGTAGCAGTCGCAAGGGCATTAATTACAAGACCTGATATAGTTCTTGCTGATGAACCTACGGGGGCACTAGATTCAAAGTCATCTGCTAATTTATTAGAAATCTTTAGACGTATTAACCAAAAAGGACAAACGATTTTAATGGTTACTCACTCATCAAGAGCGGCCAGTCATGCTTCTAGAGTATTGTTTATTAAAGATGGCAAAGTTTTTCATCAGTTATATAAAGGCGATCAAACAAACGACCAATTTTACGAAACAATCAATGCGACTTTAACGATCATTAGTAATCGAGGTGAGTAAGATGTTGAAGTTTTATTTAAAATTAGCGTTTAATAATATTAAAAATAATCGACAATCGTATATTCCGTTTATTTTATGTTGTGTAGGAACAATGAGTGTCTTTTATCTTATTTTAACCTTTGTTTATAACGGAACGTTATTATCTTTACCCGGTGTAGATGAAGTATCTTTTATTTTTCTTTTAGGCGAAATTATCATTGCATTGTTTTCTATATTTTTTATCTTTTATGCTAATAATTTTCTCATTAAAAGACGTAAAAAAGAAATCGGTTTATATAGCATACTTGGATTAGAAAAGAAAAATGTTGGAGTGATGATGTTAATAGAAACGATTTATCTAATGTTAATTACTTTTGTGACTTCATTATTAATCGGTTCAATATTTGGAAAATTCTTTTATATGTCATTACTTCATTTAATGAATGTAAATATTCAACCGTTTTTCCATTTATCATTAAAAGCAATGGGTTATTCAATAGGTGTGTATAGTATAGTTTTTGTATTATTGTATATTTATAACTTATACCAAATATCTATGACAAATCCAATTATGCTTTTAAAAGGGAATCAAACCGGAGAAAAAGAACCTAAAGCTTCGATTATTACTGCATTATTAGGAATTTCTACACTTGCAATGGGGTATTATTTGGCCTTATCGGTAAAAGATCCAATTGACTCGATTATGCAATTTTTTATTGCAGTTATTTTAGTCATTATTGGAACGCATTTAATATTTAGATCAAGTAGTGTATTTATTTTAAAAAGACTTAAAAAAAGTAAGAAATTTTATTATAATCCTGATCATTTTTTTACAGTGTCTAATATGATTTATCGATTAAAACAAAATGCTTCAGGATTAGCAAATATTTGTATATTATCAACGATGTTTTTAGTGACTTTAGGGACAACTTTGTCTCTATATAGCACAAGAGTGAATACTTTAAATGCGTATTATCCTTTTGATATTTCTTATATGATTTCAAGTCAAGAAATGTTAAATAGTACTTTAAGTGAAATTGATCATTATGCTAGTCAATATCAAGTCAGTTATTCGCCAATGTATTATAGTTATTATGGCAGTGCAGGGTTACTTAAAGGAAATGAATTAGTGCCTAATAATGGAAGGTACACTTATGATGAAGTCATTCAACTTCATTTAGTGACTTTAGAAGAGTTTAATCGTGCTACAAATCAACAACTCACTTTAACAAATCAACAAGTGTATATGTATTTAAATACCGGTCAGTTAAATTTTAAAAATTTAAAAGTCGGTCAATATGATTTTGAAGTAAAAGAAGAATTAAAAGTTGTGGAAGTATTACCTAAATCAAAAAATAATTTAATTAAAAAATTGATGGTAGTTGTTCCAACTAAAGAGTTAACAGAAGAAGTTTATACGTATTTGACTAATGATAAATATGTAAATGAAGCAATTCGTTATAATGTGATGTTTAATTTTGAATCGCCTCAAAGATTAGATTTTGCTACTAAACTTAAAGATTATGCCAAAGATACAGAAGGTCTTTATTATATTGAAAGTAAAGATGTAATGACACAACAATGGGATAGTTTATATGGAGGATTTTTCTTCATTGGAATTTTCATGGGATCAATTTTCTTAATGGGAACGGCTTTAATTATTTATTTTAAACAAGTTTCAGAGGGATATAACGATCAGGAAAGATATATCATTCTTCAAAAAGTCGGAATGTCTAAAAAAGAAGTTAAAAAAACAATTCATATTCAAATATTGATAGTATTTTTCATTCCGTTAATACTGTCATTTATCCACTTAGCCTTTGCTTTTAATATGATTCGTTTAATGTTAATGTTATTTGGAATGACAGAAGCAATTTTACTGGCAATTTCTATGGGAATTGTATGTTTAATCTTTAGTATCATTTATTTAATTGTCTATTTCACAACTTCAAAAGTTTATTATAAATTGGTTAGATTTAATTAAGATGAAAAGTAATGAATAAACCTAAAACTATGGGTTTAAGTCATTACTTTTTTATTCAAGTTTTTTTGCTTTTAAAAAGTTACTTAAAGACACTCTGTTTGAAGTGTCGTTCTTACGTAACTCTGTATTTTTTTGTATAAGCGTTATATAAGGCTCTTTCATTTGTTGTAAAATGCTTGATATTATTGAAAATTATCAAAATAAAAAAGTAATTGTCATATTTTTTTGGAATATAAAAATAGGAGGGAAAAAAATAATGTCCAAAAAACAAATGACAGATTTTAAAAATGATGTTTTATTTAAGTATACTTATGGTCAACCTAATCAAGATTCACAGTTCCTATTATCATCTATTATCAGTTCTCTTACTGGGATTGAGTGTTGTCAATTAACAGTGATAAATCCTGTCCTTTCACCTCATCATATGCAAGATAAAGATATGATACTCGATATCAAAGCCGTTGATACTCTTGGTAAGCAATATGATATCGAAATGCAAAATTCTTCTTTAAATCAAAGTCATCATATTCGATTTCAAATGTATGGAGCAAAGATGTTAACTTCTCAATTAAGTAAAGGAGAAGATTATAGTAAAGTCAAAAATGTTTATCAGATTATCTTTGTAGATGATATAGATAAAGATGATCTAAGACTGATAGATATTTATACAAGTAAAAATCAAGATGGAAAAGAAGAAAGATACCATTTAACAACAAGGATCTTTGTGTATTTACCATATATTAATGAAATAGCCAAGAAGAAATCAATAATGGGATTTAATGATCTGGAAATCGCTATATACGTGTTTAAAAACGGAATGAGTGATGATATAATGAAGATACAAAGTCGGGTGATAGAAATAATGAAAAAGAAGATCGAAGAATTTAATAAAGATGAAGAATTAATAGATATGGCATTTCAACGACATTTAAATCATATGGCACATGAAAGTGAGAAAAAAGAGATGTATAATCAAGGAAAAGAGGAAGGAAAAATCGAAGGAAAAATTGAAGGAAAGAAAGAAGGACAAGTTATGACACAAAAACAGAATGTCATTAAGATGTTTCATAAACTCTATCCCAACGAAGACGATACATTTTTACAAAATTTAACATATGAACAATATGGCACTCTTTTTGATATGTTATTAGAGGGACAACCAATCTCTAAACTCAAATCATATATCCATAATTAAACACTAAAATCACTTTCTTTTATGAGAGTGATTTTTAAAATTACAAATATCATAAAATTATGTATGTTTAATATTTATGTTATTTATTTAATTGTCTTTTCACAACTTCAAAAGTTATTATAAATTGGTTAGATTTAATTAAAATGAAAAGTAATGAATAAACCTAACATTAAGGGTTTAAGTCATTGCTTTTTTCATTCAAGTTTTTTTAAAAATTACAAAATACTGCAAAATTGGGGTTATCGAATAAAGGATCTCTTGAGAAATTGATGAAGAATGGCTAATATAGAGTTATAGAATTAATATTAAATGGGGGAAGAAAAAATGAGAAAAGTAGCGAAGAAATTATTAACAGTAGTGGCGTTAGTTTTAGTATTAGGGGGTGTGGTTTGTTGTCATGTTCATAATGAGGAATGTGGTTATGATGAACAAACTGGTAAAGGGTGTGTTTATGAGAGAGAACCTCTTTTATCTGATAGACCATTTGGTGAATAAATATGAACAATCACGTTTTGTACTATAAAACAAAATTAATTGAAAAAAATAAAACGCAAAGAGATTTAGCGAATTATTTAATGTATGATGAGAGTTATATTTCTAAGTATTTTAATGAAAGTATAGAAATACCCTCTAATTACATGAGTAGAATTAATGAATATTTTAATATAAAGGAATTAAAACCTTTTGATGACAATATTAAAATAACTATTGAACATTTAATTGATGATGTCATACAACTCAATAAGAATAAGGAATATGATATTAAACTTCAAGAAGATGCTTTAACTTATCCTTATCAGATATTGGCATTGTATTTATATAAGCATTTAAAAAATGAATTTGATCATCAATTTGATATATTAGAGAATTTGCTTAATAAAATTATTAGTAGTTTTGAAATGAATTATCAATTAGTATTTTTATCTAAATTAGGTTATTCATATTTTAGAAAGTATAATTTAAATCAATCGAAAACAGTTTTAATAGATGGTTTTATAAATGCTAAAGATTACAAACAAATCAAGGGTTTATTTGCGTATTATTTATCACAGTTAGAGTTTTATAATGGCAATTATGTAGATGGAATTAAATATTACCAAATATCCAATGATATTTTTACAGATGAGAGATATAAATTAAGAAGTATTAAATTGTTAGGAATTTTGGCAACATACTATTCTAAAATATCTGATATGGAAAAAGCAATTGAAATTTATAAAGAGATGCTTTTAAAAATACAAGATGATGAAAACAATAATTTGATTAGACTAATCACTTTATTTAATATCGGTTGGCAATATAGTAAGAAAAAAGAATATCAAAAAGCACTGAATTATTATTTAAAAGCCTATGAAATAGAACCAGATGATGATATGTGTTTTGAAATTGCGTGGTGCTATTATCAATTACACGATGCAAAAAAAGCATTAAGATACTTAGAAAATTCAAAACAAGTTTTGAATATAGGATCTATCAACCAAGAAAAATGTAAATGGTTAAAGGAACAGATTAAACACCCTTATAATCGAGAATGTTTATTTTCATTAAAAAGAATGCTTAAGAAATATAACGATGAATTAGGAATAGATAATAAAATGTTTGTTTATATTCAATTAATCGAATATTATCAAGTAAAAGAAGATTATAAAAAAGCACTCGATTATTCGATTAAATTAAATCAAATTAGTGTTATATCAAGTGCTGAGATTAAAAAAAGAAGTGAAGTTTAAATCATTCACTTCTTTTTAGGTGTTAAATAACCTACTCGAAACAAGCATCAAGTTGTGTCATATGAGTAATATTATAATTTTTTATATCAAATACGGTAGGTGGTAAATTAATAATACTCCCATTAGGTTGTTTGTAATCAAAATTATAGATATACTCAACTCCCACATCACGTTCTACCGGAAAAGGTTTATTATCTTTTAAATCTTCATAAGAAAATAGAGTTACTTCTTCAAATGTACCATCGTGATTAATTCTTAAAAAATGTGTATCATCAGTTAAATAATAATATCCATCATGATAGACAAATTTTTCGTAAACTATATCAAAATAAACTACTCGGGAATTAGAATTATCACGGTCACTTAAAGATACAGCACTTTTTTGATCGTTAGTATATAAAATTAGTATAGTATCATTTTGGTCATGTTTCCCAACTTCATACAAAGAAGTATGTTCAGTACGTGGTGGTTGATATTTCATATCAAATCCAAAATAAACTAATAAAATAATAAAACCAAATGAAAGAAATACGTATAATTTTTTACTAAAGAAACGTTTCAACATAGTATACCCCTACTTTCTTTACAATCCTATGATAATTATAATATACTACATTATTATGCAATTTCTGTAAATTTTCGTATTTCTTAAATTGCTATAAAAAAATAAGATTATACAATATAATAATACTAAGGCATATCAAATAAAGTATAATAAATTTAGAAGTGTATAGTTTAAAATTCACTTTTTTATTTTCACAAAACTTTCACATTATTTGATAATTTACAAAATAATAAAGTTACAATAATAGAACATAAGAAATATGAACTTTTTATAATTGTTTTAAGTATATATTAAGTAATAATCTAAGCGACTTTTAGAAATTGTATTAATATAAAAAAATCAAAAATATTTCTCTTTTACAAAATGATAAGGTTTACATTTTGGTATGTAAAATATATATTGTAATTTTAATTAATGCTAGGTACAATGAAATTGTGGAAATAGAATAAAGGTGAATTTAATAAAAGGGGAACGATAATAAATAAAAGAATTTGAGTAAGAAAAAAAGAAGAAGAGATGAGAATATGAAAAAATTTCTTGCAATTATTCTAAGTGCTTTAATGAGTTTAGGCGTAGTAGTAAAATGTAAAGCCGATGACAGTTCAACATATGGTATTTCGCCAGAAAGACAAGTTCAAACAAGTCAAACTTTTAGAGCTGGAGCCGGAATGAGTCAATCGTATTATATGCAAACGACAGTCGATTCATATGTTAATTATACAGAATTAGTCGATTATAAAGGGTATCAACATATTACATTTGGTTATTCTTTAACTAAAGAACCAGTCACAAAAAAAGCTATGAGCAGTGGTGATAGAGATAGATATTCTCAATCGGGAACTTTAAAATATGCTTTTGGTGGACCTATTGATGGTTGGGATATGTATGTATTTACAGAACATTATTATCGTTAATGAAAAGAGAAAGAAGGTATTAAAATGAAAGGATTTTTTAAATTTTGTACCGCTTTAGTTATTAGTGCAACTATTGGAGGAACGCTATTGATGTCAACTAATGTAATGGCTAGTACAACAACAGTAGTTAGTGCTGAATATAAACACATGAGAGGAAGTTATTGTAGTATGGTAACAGAAGCATCATATGATGGTAGTTCAACAACTTTAGTAGACTACTATTTTAAAAAATATGAATCATTAGGATATAAATTTACCAACAATGCACCATCTAAACAAGTATTTTCTACATATGATGTTTATAGAAGTAAAAATTCCTTAAAATGGATGAATGGTACAACTTGGAATTTTGATTTAACAACAACACATAATCATTCAGGTAATAACAGATAACCAAATAAAGCCTAAAGATTAGGCTTTATTTGGCTATAAAAATTAAATCATAGAAGAAAGGTAATTATATTCATAATATAATAATAGGTGAAAAATATGATTACAATAAAAAATCTACACTATCAATATGGTGATCGTGTTGTCTTTGATAACGAAAACATCACCATTAACGAAAATGAACTGACTGTTATTTATGGCGAAAGTGGCAGCGGTAAGTCTACATTATTTAATTTATTAT
>JAGZJH010000027.1 GCA_018365815.1 Erysipelotrichaceae bacterium | reverse complement strand
AACACAGAAGTTAAGCATCTTAACGGCGAAGATAGTGCGCAAGTGCGAAAATAGCAAGTTGCCAGGCGATTGGTATCCTTATGGATACCTTTTTTTATTTATAAAATTTGTGTATCGTATAATGGAAATATTTTGAGGAGGTTTTTATAAAAATTATTATTGTCGGTGTTGGTAAAGTTGGAGATACCATCACTAGTCAGTTATCAAGTGAAGGACATAATATTGGCATTATAGATTAAAACCAAACTTTAGTTGATCATCTTGTTGATTTATATGATGTTATTGGAATTTGTGGTAATGGTAGTAATTACAATGTTTTATTAGAAGCAGGTGCAAATGATGCTGATTTAATGATTTCTGTAACTAGTCAAGATGAGTCTAATATTCTTTGTTGTTTAATGGCAAAAAGATTAGGAACAAAAAATATTATTGCGAGAGTTCGTAATCCTGAATATGCTGACCAAATTGGTTTTATGCGTAAAGAATTTGCTTTTAATATGCTGATAAATCCAGAATTTGAAGCAGCAAATGATATTATGCAAATGTTGATGTTTCCATCAGTAGTTAAAATTGACACTTTTTCAAATGGAAAAATTGATTTTGCAGAAATTAAAATTCCTTCAAATTTTTCTAAATTAGAAGGAATACCCTTATATAAACTTTTAGATAAAATGCATGTTAATGTTTTAATTTGTGCAGTTCAAAGAAATTGTGATGTATATATACCAGATGGTAATTTTCTTTTAAAAGTTTGTGATAGAATTCATATCACTGCATCACATCAAGACTTAGTGAAATTCTGTTATTCAATTGGCTGTATTAAAAATAGAGTTAAAAATGTTATGATTGTTGGTGGTGGAAAGATTGCTTATTACTTAACAAAGAAACTTGAAAAGGTTGATGTCTGTGTTAAAATTATTGAAAGTAATCATGAAACTTGCTTAGCACTAACTGACAAATTGGATAGAGCTATTATTATTGAGGGGGATGGAACAGATCAAATAGTACTAGAGGAAGAAGGAATTAATACTATCGATGCTTTCATTTCTCTAACAGGGATAGATAAGGAAAATATTATTGTTTCACTGTATGCTTCAAGCTGCAATGTAAATAAGGTAGTTACAAAAGTTAATCGCATGTCATTTGTAAATATGATTGTAGTTTAGGAATTGAATCGGTTGTTTCACCTAAAAATGTTATTTCTTCAAGAATTATTGGATATGTAAGAGCGAAACAAAATAGTGATGATTCTTCAAAAGTTGAAACACTTTATAAAATTATTCATGACAAATTAGAAGTATTAGAATTGGTTGTTAATGATAACGCTTCATTTATTATAGGTAAATCACTAAAAGAACTATCTTTAAAAAAGACTTTTTAATTGCGGGAATATCTCGGGATGATGAATTAATTGTTCCTAAAGGTGATGATATTATTCATGCTAATGACCATGTTATAGTTGTAACAAAAAACCATATTATCAAAAATTTAAAAGATATTTTAAATTAGTTGAAAATTTTATGAATATAAAAATGATTAAGTATATTATTGGTAAATTAATGGTTGTTGAAGCATTACTCATGATATTGCCTTATATTTGTGGTTTAATATATAAAGAAACAACCGCAAAATATTTTTTAATTGTATCTATACCTTTATTTATAATTGGAATGTTATTATCATATAAGGAACCTATAAAAACAAAAATATTTGCTAAAGATGGATTAGTAGGGGTAGCATTGTGTTGGATTGTACTTTCAATTTTTGGAGCATTACCTTTTTATTTAAGTAAAGAGATTCCTAATTATATTGATGCTTTTTTTGAAATTGTTTCTGGTTTTAAAACTACTGGTTCATCAATTTTAACAGACGTTGAAGTACTTAGTTATTGTATGTTATTTTGGCGTAGTTTTTCACATTGGGTAGGTGGTATGGGAATATTAGTTTTTGTCCTTGCTATATTGTCACAATCAAATGCAAGTTCTATTCAATTAATGAAAGCAGAGGTTCCAGGTCCAATTGTTGGAAAATTGGTCTCAAAAGTAAGAATGACTGCTAGATTACTATATTATATGTATGCTATTTTAACAATCATTCAAGTTATTTTGTTATTATTGGGAAATGTTCCTTTTTTTGATAGTTTACTTATCTCTTTTGGTACTGCTGGTACAGGTGGTTTTGCGATAAAAAATACGAGCATAGCATATTATCAAAGTGCATATGTAGATTATGTTACAACTTTTTTTATGATATTATTTGGAATTAATTTTAATTTACTTTGTTTTTTTAGGTAAATTAAAAGATGCTTTGAAAAGTGAAGAGTTTCGTTGGTACATTTTTATTATTTTAGGATCAGCAATATTAATTTCATTCAATATTATTCATTTATACAATGGATCCTTTATTGAATCCTTTAGATATGCGATTTTCCAAGTAGGATCAATTATTACTACAACCGGATTTGCAACTACTGATTTTACACTTTGGCCTCTCTTCTCTCAAATGATTTTATTATTATTAATTTTTGTTGGCGCAATGGCTGGTTCAACAGGTGGAGGTATCAAAGTTGCACGTATTATTATTTATTTCAAAAATGCAAAACGTCAGTTAATAAAATCAATTCATCCTAGAATGGTGAGTAGTTTGAAAGTTGATGGGAAAAAAGTTGAAAAGTCAACAATTGAAAATGTACATTCATATTTATTTTTATATCTTATTGTATTTATAATATGTATATTGCTACTTTCTTTTGACCAGCTAAATTTTTATTCAATGTTTAGTGCAGTAGCAACTTGTTTAAATAATGTTGGTCCAGGACTTGGAAGTGTGGGTCCGGTATCTAATTTCAATGCGTTGTCTGATTTTTCAACCTTAGTATTATCATTTACAATGTTAATTTGGCGTTTAGAAATTATTCCAATGTTGTTGTTATTTTCTCCATCAAAATGGCGTAAATAGAATCTAATGATTTTTTATAGTGTTGTTTTATTGATTAAAGGATAAAAAATTTTTTATTGCTTGTCCATTTTAATATGTTTAAAATAATATTTTATCAACTATAAAATGCATGTATATTTATAAATAACAAAAGCCACAATGTTTGAATATAGAGAAGAGAATAAATTAAGTGTTTTAAATTACTTATAAAATAGTGTTTAAATAATAATTTATAAAATTAAAAGGTAGAATATCATGATTTAGATCTGTACTGAACTTAACCATTTGTATTTCTACCTTTTTTAATTTTTAGAATTTAAAATAATGATAAACAAAGTTTAGATGAACTAAAATTGAGTTTATTCGTTGTCATCTGTTGCCACTTCTTTAATTGAAGAAATTAAACCAGCTAATCCTTGGATTTCGCTTGGAACGATAATTTTTGTAGATTGCCCATCAGCTAGTTTTTCTAAAGCTTTAAAACCTTGTAATTTTAAATAAGCTTCTTGTGGATTTGAGTCATTAATATATTGAATCCCTTTAGCTTGAGCTTCATAGACTAATCGTAATGCTTCTGCTTCTCCTTTTGCTTTTGAAATTTTTGCTTCTTTTTCGGCTTCTGCTTGTAAAATTGTTGCCTCTTTTTCCCCTTGCGCAGTTAAAATAGCAGCAGTCTTTTTTCCTTCTGCTTGTAAAATGGCTTCACGTCTTTCACGTTCTGCACGCATTTGTTTTTCCATAGCTTCTTGAATATCACGAGGTGGAATAATATTTTTAACTTCTACACGATGAACTTTGATTCCCCATGGGTCAGTTGCTTCATCCAGAATACTACGCATTTGAGAATTAATAATATCTCGGGAAGTTAATGTTTCATCTAATTCAAGATCCCCAATGATATTACGTAATGTTGTTGCAGTTAGATTTTCAATTGCATTAATTGGTCTTACAACCCCGTAAGTAAATAACTTTGGATCAGTGATTTGAAAATAAACAACTGTATCAATTTGCATTGTCACATTGTCTTTAGTAATGACCGGTTGAGGTGCAAAATCAACAACTTGTTCTTTTAAAGAAACCTTATTAGATACTCTATCAAAAAACGGAATTAAAAAATGAATTCCAACGTTACAAGTACGATTGTATGCCCCTAATCTTTCAACAACAAAACTGTTTGATTGAGGCACAATACGAATCATTTTTGCAATGATAATTAAAATAAGTAATCCAAAGACTGTTAAAGTAATAATAGTTTGTAAAGTCATATAAATTTCTCCTTTGTTATATTTTTTTGACGATTAACTTAACACCATCAATAGCTAAAACTTCAACATGATCGCCAGTTATTATTGTTTCATTATTTAATCCTTTAGCCGACCAAAAGTTACCGGAAATTTTTACCTCACCAATGTTGTCCATAGTTATGTCTTTAGTGACCAAAGCATGCTTGCCAATTAAACGATCAACATTAGTATGAACAATGTTTCCTGTAAGATATCTTTTTGATAATGGTCTAACTAATAGTAATGTAATAAATGTAATAACAATACATACTATAATTTGGATAGTTAAATTAAAGCCGAGTAATTCAGCAATTAATGCACATAGACCACCTACACTAATCCATATACTGACTAAATCAAGTGTAACTATTTCAATAATTATTGATAAAATAATAATGATTAACCAAATAGTCATTGTGTTTTTCCCCCTTTTTATAATTGTACGACTAGAAAATTATTTTTACTATCAAATTGTGCATTAAATTTAATGCCATTTGCTTTTTCAAAATTCAAACCGTATAATTCAGATAGTGATTTAATAAATGGTTTGTTACTGATTCTACCATAACTTTTCCCAATTGATATTTTGTGTAATTGACTTGATGGATAAATATTTAAATCTATTTCATCTTTTGTAATAGGTTTAATGGCTAATTGCCGATTTTCTTCATCTAATCCAAGTAGAACATAACGAACCTCATTAAATTCTTCACACGCAATTTTATTCAATGTTAAATTTGAATCATAAATTGTTACAGTTGGAGTGGCAATATCGTTCTTAACCCATTTAAAATTCATTGAATCACCTTCTTTCATATATATTATATTATTTTTATTATTTTTTTGCAACAAATATTATTTAATGTTTTATTAGCAATATAGCAAAGAATTTGTTATACTTTAATTAAATCATAGGAGGTAAAATCATTGTTTAAAAAATTTTTATTAACGATTATGATGTTTTTTTTAGCAGGGTGTCAAAGTAGTATTAGTGTGCCTGATTTTGATGTTTCTTTTTTCTATTTAGATAGTTGTGGACATTGTGAGGCTTTTAAGGAAAATGCCATTCCTTATTTAGAAAAGCAATTTAAAAATTCCATACATATCACATATTACAATATGGACGAAGAAGCATCTGTAGTCTATTATCATCAAATATGTGATCAATTAAATAATTATGATGAGAGTTTAATTGATGATGTACCTTTATTTGTATTAGATGGCTATTTTGCTGTTTTAGGTTACGATAAGGGAGAAGAAAAAGATTTAGCTAAAGATATTTACCAAGCATTAAATCATCAACCCTTAACTAGTGCTTTAGAATTATATCGATGGGGGTATAAAAATGAAGAAAATTAAGGGATTGATATGCAGTATTTTGATGATATTTTTATTTGGGTGTCAACAGTCCACTCAAACAATAAAAGTTAATCTTGAAGTATTTACATTAGATACTTGCAAAGGTTGTCAAGCTTTTAAAAAATATGCACAACCGGCACTTGAAAAAGAATTCAAAGATGAAATGAAAATTACGTACTATGATTTAGATAAAAATGAACAATATTATAAAGAATTGACTTCAAAATTAATTGATTTTGATGAAGTCTATGCGGGTAAAACACCTTTGTTAGTTGTGAATCAAAAATTTGCCGTTTTAGCTTATAATCAAGGCGAGGAAACGGAATTAATAGCAGACATTCATCGATTACTTAATAATGAAGCATTAGGAGAGCAACTATCACAAGGTAGATGGTTATTTAAATAAGGAGGAAAAAAAAGATGTCAACACCACATAATCAAGCCAATAAAGGAGATATTGCAAAGACTGTATTAATGCCAGGAGATCCATTAAGAGCGAAGTTTTTAGCAGAAACATATTTAGAAAATGTTGTGCAATTTAATAGTGTAAGAAATATGTTAGGTTATACTGGAGAGTATAAAGGCAAAAAGGTATCAATCATGGGCTCAGGTATGGGAATGCCTTCAATTGGAATTTATTCACATGAATTATATACTCAATATGACGTTGAAAATATTATACGTATTGGAAGTTGTGGTTCGTTAAAAGAAAATGTACATATGAGAGATATTATTATTGCACAAGGAGCCTGCACAGATTCATCATTTGCATCACAATATAATTTAGGTGGAACTTTTAGTGCGATTAGTTCTTATGATTTGTTAGAAAAAGCAGTTGCTAGAGCAAAAGAAAAAAATATAAACTATCATGTCGGAAATGTATTGGCTTCAGATTATTTTTATATGGCTGAGGGTGGTTCTAATTTAAAATGGGCAAAAGCAGGTTGTTTAGGTGTAGAAATGGAATCATATGCATTATTTACAACGGCTGCATATTTAAACAAAAAAGCTTTAACATTATTAACAGTATCTGATTCTTTAGTAACTTGTGAAGAAACAACTGCTGATGAACGTGAAAAAACTTTTACGGCAATGATGGAAATTGCATTAGAAGTGGCAATCAATGAAGACTAAAATTGCTTTTTTTGATTTTGATGATACACTTTTGCCAAAAGACTCAATGGCAAGATTAATTGTTTTTTGTTTAAAAAAACGTCCATTGTCTTTTATACATTTATTTAAACTTGCATTTTTAGGGATTTTGTATGGAATTAAAATGATTGATTTTATATCTTTAAAAGAAGCTATTCTATTTCCTTTAAATCTTTTAAAAGAAGAAGAGTTAAAACAATTTTATGAAAAATGTCTAATCCCTAATTACTATTTGAATGTAGTTAATGAGTTAAAAGAAAAAAAACAAGAGGGATATTTAATCTTTCTTGTTTCTGCTTCACCAGAGGCATATTTAAAATATAGTGATTTACCTTTAGATTGTATTATCGGAACCCAAACAAAACGCATTAATGGGCATGAAAGTTCAAAAATAGTAGGGAATAATTGCAAAAGTGAAGAAAAGGTAAGAAGAATTAAAGAAGTGTTAAAACAAAAAAATATTGAAATCGATTATGATTTATCTTATGGTTATTCAGATTCTGATACAGATTATCCAATGCTGAAGTTGGTTAAAAACCGTATTCGTATAAATAAAAAAGATGGCTCAATGAGCCAATTTATTAAGGAAGTTTAAAACTTCCTTTTTAAGTTAATCTAAATCAACAAATAGTAACATAATATTAATAATTCCAGTAATACCAACTATAATATATATTAAGGTCGTTAAAAAGCTTCCTGTACCAAAAATCATTTCAACTAAGTTAAATGAAAATAATCCAATTAAACCCCAGTTGATTGCACCGATAATGGTAAAAACTAAAGCTATTTTTTGTAACATATTCATGTTCATTACCTCCTTTATAATTATATTATAACCCACTCATTATGATTTATACTGTCATAATTTAAAAGATGAAACATATACTTTTAATGCATAGAAAGGTGGTTTGTATGAATAAGAAAATAGTTATCGGTGTAGTGAGTGTGGCATTATTAATAGGTGGCGGAGTTTTTTTGAAAGTGAAAAAGGGTAGCATAGATCGTCAAGTTAAAGAGCAATTAGATAATTTGAATAGTTATCATGTAGAAGCAAATATGGAAATGCTTGTAGGTGATGAAATGAAAACTTATAAGGTAGATGTAGATTATTTGAAAAATGAAACTGATTTGTTTAAGGTGAGTATCTATGACAAGGTGCTTAATCAATCACAAGTTATTTTAAGAAATAATGATGGTGTATTTGTCTGTACGCCTTCTTTGAATCAAGTTTATCAATTCAAAAGTGAATGGCCATTTAATAGTGAAAAGCCGTATATCTATCAAACTTTGTTAAATTATTTTAATCAAGAACATGAACAGAATAAGAAAAAAGATGGGATTGTTTTAAATAGTGCAGTCGCTTATCCACATGATGAAACAATTAAAACACAAGAAATACGTTTTAATAAAAATTTAATCCCTGAATATGTGAGTGTTTTTGATGACTCAGGTGTAGAAAAAATACATGTTGAGTTTACGAAATTTGAAGTTAATCAAAATGTTGATATTAAAACATTTGAAGTGACTACACAACAAACTGAAACACCCACTGGGAGTTTTGAAGACTATCCGTTATTACCATTAGAATTGTTTGGAACAAAATTAGCAAGTCAGGAAAAATGTTCTATCAATGGTTATACAACACATATTTTACAATTTACAGGTGAAAAATCTTTTACATTAGTTGAAACACTTAGTGATGAAAAAAGTGATGTAGAAGTAGTAGCAACTTCTGGTGAATTAATTGATCTTGTAGGTGGAGTAGCTATTTTAGAAAATCAAGAATTAAAGTTTTTTTATCCGGGAATGACTTGCAGTGTTTATTCAGATAATATGACTCAATTAGAAATGATTGAAGTTGTGAATAGTTTACAAATGGAAGTGCTAAAATAATTTTGACTTTACCTTACTTTGTGAGTATTATTATAAAGAGGTGTATAAAAGATGAATTATTATAGGAAAACATATGCAAATATAAATTTAAAACATTTGATTCATAATATTGATACAATCTATTCTAAAAGTAAAAAACCGTTAATGGCCATTGTTAAGGCAAATGCTTATGGACATGGGGATCAATGTGTTGCTAAAGCATTAGAAAATAAAAATGAAGTGATTATGCTTGGAGTGGCAACCTTAAAAGAAGCGATTGATTTAAAAAAAGCTAATATTACTAAACCGATTTTAGTGATCGGAGCAGTTGCCACTGAAGATGTATTTAGTGCTATTAATCATCAAGTGGCAATTACTGCTTATTCTTTAGAATTTATTGAAGCAATCAGTCAAATGATATTTAAAGATGATTTAAAAGTGCATATTAAAATAGATACAGGAATGAATCGTTTAGGACTAAAAGATGTTAATGAGTTAAATCAAGCAATGGCATTGCTTCAACATAATGAAAAAATTATCGTTGAAGGTGTTTTTACGCATTTTGGTGCTTCTGAAACAGAAGATGATACTTATCAACAACAAATTAATCGATTTAAAAAAATAATTGAAAATTATGATTTTAAATATATCCATGCTGATAATTCAGCTGGAACGATGTATCATCATGACAATTTCACAAACATGGATCGTTTGGGGATTGGAATGTATGGGATTGACCCTAAAGGAAATGTTGATACCTCATTAAAACAAGTGATGTCGCTATATACAACAGTGATGATGGTAAAGAAAATTCATGTTGGTGAAAAAGTTGGTTATAATTTTACTTATGAAGCGAAAAATGATCAGTATATCGCTACTCTACCTATTGGTTATGCAGATGGATTAATTCGTAAAAATCAAGGAAGAAATGTTTATATTAATGGTAAAGAGTATGAAATAGTTGGTCGTGTCTGCATGGATCAAATTATGGTTAAAGTCGATGAAACCGTTAAAAGTGGTGATGTTGTGGAAATCTTTGGTGAACATATTTCATTAAATAGAATGGCTCAGGAATTAGAAACAATTCCATATGAAATTATGTGTTTATTATCATTAAGAGTTGAAAGACGTTATGTAGGATATTGTAGTTAGAATGTTTTTGCACTTTTAAATACAATATTGTAAATAAGACTTATTGTGGGATTGATTAATTTTAATATTTATTTGAAAGTAATTATTGTATATCAGGCAAAAGTCTCTTGAGAAACCTATGAGGTTTCTTTTTATTTTGTAAAAAAAAGAAGCATTAGCTTCTTAACTTGTATGAGATACTTTACAATTTTGACATTTTCCTTTAATTTGAATTTGAATATCTTCAATTTCTATCTGATTTATACTTTCACATATTTCTTTAGCGAGTTTAGTAGATAACGGTAAATCAATAATCGTATGACAATTACTGCAAATAAAATGAATGTGAGGATTAATATTACCATCATAACGGACAGTCCCATCACCAATATCAAGTTTGCGAATTTGTCCATTTTGTTCTAAAAAGCCTAGATTACGATAAACAGTTCCTAAAGATAACCCGGGGTGAGTTCTCTTTAAAGAAGAATAAACTTGATCAGCAGTTGGATGGTCAAAACGAGATTGGAGATCTAATAAAATAGCTTCACGTTGTTTAGAATAGCGTACAGTTTTCATTAGGTATCACCTCCTATTAGTAATTATTATTGATAATAATATACATTTTATAAATATATTTGTCAATATATAAGATAAATAAATAATAAGATAACACTCAACAAAGCATGGTAAATTCTAAAAGTTAAATAGATTTTAAAATTAATTGCCGAGGTATCTAAAAGTTGGAAAACCTGTAAAAAAACAGAGACACCTCCAAATGAAATATAAGATAAGATAATCAATAATTGGATAATTAATTGTGATTGATATTGTACAAGTTGAATGGTTCCAGAACTAAACTCTAAATAACCTGCTAAATGCATTAATAGATTTTCGTTAAAAAGATGTCGTAAACTAATTAAAGAGATTTTACAAATTAACATAAAACCAAAGATATAAATAAAAGCGACTAAACATTCTTTTAAACTATTTTTTATAATATTAAATAATTGATGATTATAAATATTACTTGAATAAGTATACCAACTTGTACACCATTTTTGAAATGTTGCTTTATGTTTTTTACAAGTTATTAAGTATAAAAAAGTAGGAAGAAGATGACATATTTCTAAAATAATACCAATTTTAATACTATTGAATATTTGTATTCCAATAAAAAAGACAACAAAACTAAAAGAACTATGATGGGCACATTTAACGAGTAAATCACTTTCTTGCTTTGTAATCTGATTTAAAGTAAATGCGTTATAAATCATTTTTGCATTAGTGGGATAACCACTTAAAATAGAAAATAAGTATATACTTAAACAATTTCCAGAAATGTTAAAAAATGGAATGGAGATGAATTGTAATAAATATCCAAGTAACTGGATAATTCCGATTTTTTGACAAATAGTAATGATAAGCATAAACGGAAATAAAGTGGGAAATAACTGATTTATAACTTGGTTTTTGGTTTGTAAGGTTAATGTCATTATTTCGTTCATATGAAAAAATGAAAGGAAGGTGATGTAAAGTAAAGCTACAAGAGGAAAATATATTTTTGCTTTTTTCATTCTATCACCACTATATTATATGTTATAATAATGAAAATCATGAATAACTAGGAGGTCAAATGGAAGCAATTATAGTAGGAGTGAATTATTATAAAATGGCATACGATTTTGAAGAGTCAATGAAAGAATTAGATGCACTAGCTAATGCCTGTCACATCCAGGTAAAATATACAGTGGTTCAAACTCTTGATACGATTAATGTTGCAACTTATATAGGAAAAGGAAAAGTAGAAGAAATAAAAAAATTGACAGATGATGTTGATCTAGTTATTTTTAATGAAGAATTAACAAGTACGCAAGTTAAGAATTTAAGTGAATTACTTGAAATTGAAGTCAGTGATCGAACAGATTTGATTTTAAAAATTTTTGAATCACGTGCTAAAACAATTGAAGCAAAATTACAAGTTAAAATTGCAAAGTTACAATATTTATTGCCACGTTTAGTAGGCTTAAATGAAAATATGATTGGACAACTAGGTGGAAGTGGCTTTAGAGGAAGTGGTGAAAAACAAATTGAGTTAGATCGACGTGTGATTTATCGTGAATTAGTCAAAGCAAAACGAGAGTTAAAAAAAATCGTAGTGCAAAGACAAACGCAACGTTTAAAGCGTCATGAAAATGAAGTGAAAGTAGTAGCATTAGTAGGATATACAAACAGTGGTAAATCTTCTTTAATGAATTACTTTGTAAAAAGGAGTCATTTAAATAAGCAAGTTTTTGAAAAAGATATGTTGTTTGCCACATTGGAAACTTCTACACGTAAAGTTCGGTTAGATAATCATAAACCGTTTTTGTTAAGTGATACGGTAGGGTTTATTAATCAATTACCACATTTTTTAGTCCAAGCTTTTCGATCGACTTTAGAAGAAGTTAAAGAGGCAGATTTGATTTTACTTGTAGTAGATAGTTCTTCGCCGTTTTATTTAGAACATATTGAAACGACTAAAAAAGTATTAAATGAATTAGAAGTTAATCAAAATAAGGTGTTGTATGTTTATAATAAAATAGATTTAAATCAATATGCATTAATTAAAGCAGAAGAGCCTCATGTTTTTATTTCTGTCAAAGAAGAAAAAAATATGGATACATTAATGAAAAAAATTAATCAAATTTTATTTAAAGATGATAGAATAGTTGATATTGTTTTGCCTTATGATAAAATGAATGTATTTTCTTATTTATTAGAAAACGCCTATGTTCATCGATATGAGTATTTAGAAACGTCTATTCATGTCGTTGTGGAATGTTCAAAAACAATGGCGAAATATTTACAAGAGTATGTTTGTGTAAATTAATTTAAAAATATGTGATATAATACAAAAAAATAATATTAGGAGGAATTAAAAATGAGATTGGCAGCAATTGAAGCGGGAGGAACTAAATTTGTAGTTGCTATAGGAGATGAATTTGGAAATATTGAAAAAAGAGAAGCATTTCCAACGACTACACCTGAAGAAACTTTTCAAAAAGTGTGTGAATTTTTTGACGGTCAAGATTTTGAAGCGATTGGAGTAGGGACATTTGGTCCAATTGATTTAGATAAAAATTCTGATACTTATGGATATATTACATCTACACCAAAACCAGGTTGGCAAAATGTTGATTTTGTGGGAAGATTAAAACAACGTTACCAAGTCCCAGTAGCGTTTGATACCGATGTTAATGGGGCAGCATTAGGTGAATTGTATTTTGGAAGTGCCAAAGGATTAAACAGTTGTCTTTATTTAACAATTGGAACAGGTATTGGTGGCGGAGCGATTGTTGAAGGAAAGTTACTTCATGGATTATTGCACCCTGAAATGGGACATATTTTATTACAGCCGCATCAAGATGAAACAATGACAGGAAATTGTCCATATCATCAATATTGTTTTGAAGGATTAGCAGCAGGACCGGCAATTGAAAAAAGATGGGGAAAAAAAGCTTATGAACTTGAAGTAGATCACAAAGCATGGCAAATGGAAGGATACTATATCGCACAAGCTTTAATGAATTATATTTTAACACTTTCACCACAAAAAATTATTTTAGGTGGTGGCGTAATGAAACAAACACAGATTTTTGGGTTTGTTCATCAATATGTTAAAGAAATGTTGAATGGGTATGTGCAAAAAGATGAAATCTTGAAAGATATTGAAAATTATATTGTCTATCCTGAATTAGGGGATAATGCTGGAATTTGTGGGGCTTTAGCTTTAGCAAGAACAGCAAAGTGGTAAATATGCATAAAATAGTACAAGAAGGATTATTATTAGAATATTTATTTAGGTTATATCCACAAAAAAAGAAAAAAGAGATTAAAAATTTATTAACTCATAAATGTGTTTTAGTTAATCATCAAGTTGTTACACAATATAATTATATTTTAAAATCAGGAGATGTTATTGAGATTTTAAAAACATCAAAAAATACGACAAGTTTAGACATTCTTTATGAAGATCAAGAATTAATTGTCATTAACAAACCCGCAGGATTGTTAACCATTGCCACTCAAACAGAAAAAAATAAAACGGCTTATCATCAAGTTTCTGATTATTTAAAAGAATCGAATCATAAAGCAAAGGTATTTATTGTCCATCGTTTAGATCAAGAAACTTCAGGGGTGTTAATATTTGCTAAAAATGAAAAGATTAAGCAATTATTACAAAATTCGTGGAATGAATTAGTCCTTACAAGAGAATATTTAGCGATAGTTGAAGGAAAAGTAACTGCTTTAAATAAAACGGTTAAATCTTATTTAAAGGAAAGTAAAACACAAATGGTTTATTCAACAAATGATAAACAAAATGGAAAATTAGCTATTACCCATTATCGACAACTAAAAAGTATCAAAGGATATACTTTACTTGAAGTAAGATTAGATACCGGTCGTAAAAATCAAATTCGTGTTCATATGCAAGATTGCCATCACTCGATTATCGGAGATAAAAAATATGGGGCTAAAACTAATCCAATTAAAAGGTTAGGATTGCATTGTCATGTTGTTGAAGTGGTTCATCCTATCACCCATCAAAAAATGAGTTTTAAAGCAAATATTCCCCAATCTTTCATTCAATTAATGAAATTATAGTAGGAGTGAAAATCATGCATACTGATAAAATTAAATCTAATAAAGACCAATGGCCAATTAGTATATTGTGCGTAGACGATGTTGAAAATCCTAAAGGGGTTGTTCAAATTAGTCATGGAATGTGTGAATATAAAGAACGATATATTGATTTTATGCAATACTTAAATACACAAGGATATATATGTGTCATACATGATCATCGAGGACATGGTCAAAGTATCGTTGATCAAAATGATTTAGGGTATTTTGGTAAAAACGGTGATATTAAAATGTGTGAAGATTTATATCAAGTCAATCAATGGATTAAAGGTCGATATCCATTTTTACCGATTATCATGCTAGGGCATAGTATGGGAAGTATGCTTGCTAGAAAGTATATCAAAACCTATGATGATACAATTTCAGGATTAATTATATGTGGTAGTCCAAGTTATAATCGTTTCGTTACATTTGCCAAAACATTAACGTATTTATTAAGTAAAATCAAAGGGGTACATCATCGAAGTACGTTTATTAATTATTTAGCGTTTGGTTTATTTAATCGTAAAATAAAAAATGCCAAAAGCCCACATCAATGGATATGTTCAGATTTAAAAGTAGTAGAAGCTTACGATCAAGATCCATTATGTAATTTTATATTCACATTAAATGGATTTAATCAATTATTTGCCATTATGGAAAGTGCTTATAGTTTAAATGATTGGCATATAACACAACAATTACCTATCCATTTTATTAGTGGAATTGAAGATCCATGCTTAATTAATGTTAAAAAATTTAATCAAGCTTTGAAGCGTTTAAAACAAGTCGGTTATCAAAATGTGACAAGCAAATTATATGATGGCATGTATCATGAAATTTTAAATGAGAAAAATAAAGAAGAAGTTTACCAAGATATTTCTAATTGGTTAGATAAGATATTGTTTAAAGATGCTTAGGCATCTTTTTAGATGTAAAGTATTTTATAAGGAGGAAAGCTATGGAGTTTGTTCATATTGGTGATTTACATTTAGGTAAAATTTTATGTCAACGTTCTTTTTTAAAACAACAAGAAATCGTGTTATTTAAACTATTAGATTATATTGAAACTCAAAAAATCCCGGTTTTAGTCATCGCCGGAGATGTTTATGATCGTTTAGTCCCTCCTATTGAAGCTGTGAGTTTGTTTAATCGATTTTTAGAAAAAGCAATCTTAGAACTTAAATTAAAGGTTTTAATCATCAGTGGGAATCATGATAGTTATGAGCGTTTACAATTTGCAAGTTCAATTTTAAAACAACAAGGATTAGTGATCAGCAGTATTTTGTCTAAAGAAATTGAAACATTTGAATATGAAGATGTTGTATTTCATTTACTGCCTTTTATTAAACCTAGTCAAGTGAATGATTTATATGAAGAGGCAAATGTTAAAACTTATCATGAAGCGATTGCAACAGTTTTAAAACATCATTCTATTGATACCTCTAAAAAAAATGTCATGGTGACACATCAATTTGTAGCACGATACAATGAAGAAGTCATTGAAAGTGAATCAGAGGCAATATTAAGTGTTGGGGGGAGTGAGGTCATTGATGTAAGTTTATTTGATGATTATGATTATGTCGCATTAGGACATTTACATGCTCCCCAAAAAATAGGACGTGAAACAGTCAGATATTCTGGTTCATTACTACGTTACTCATTTGATGAAGTTAAACAAAATAAATCAGTTTGTAAAGTTGATATGAGTGATAAAGAACATATTCAAATTTCATTAATAGAATTTTTACCAGATATCACCCTTAATAAATATAAAGGTGAGTTAAATGAATTTTTAAATTCTAATAATCAGATCGTCAAAAATTCACAAGATTATATCTTTTTTGAATTAACTGATACGACTTTAAAACCCCAAGCTATGGATCAACTTAGATTAATTTATCCTAATGTATTACAAATCAATTATGTGAATTTAAATAAAGAAGAAGCAAGTTTACACGATTTTAAACTTAGAAAAATTGATGATCGAACTATTTTTAATGAATTTTATCAATTGATTAGAAACCAACCTCTAAATACCAACCAAATAGAAATTATTAATGATTTATTAGAAAAGATGGAGGGAGATCAATGAGACCAATTAAATTAGAACTATCTGCTTTTGGCCCTTATGCCAATACCATCACAATTGATTTTGAAAAATTAAGTGAAGGAGGATTGTTTTTAATCACTGGACCAACCGGCGGTGGGAAAACGACAATTTTTGATGCGATTGTTTTTGCATTGTATGGTGAAGCTAGTGGTAATCATCGTGAAGCTAAACAATTGCGTTGTGACTTTGCCCCTGTTAATAGTGATACTTATGTTGATTTAACATTTGAGCTTAAAAATGAAATTTACCATATTCATCGTAATCCACAATATTTAAAACCGGGTAGAAAAACCCCAATTTCTTCACAAGCATCGTTTACACGCCCTAATCAATCTACTGTTTCAGGAACAAAAGAAGTAAATAAAGCCATTAATGAATTATTAGGGATAGATATTTTGCAATTTAAACAAATCGCAATGATCGCTCAAGGTGAATTTACAAAACTTATTTTTGCCAGTAGTGAAGAAAAAGAAAAAATATTTAGAAAATTGTTTAATACGTTTAAATATGAACAGTTTGAAAATCGTTTAAAAGAAGAATACATTCAACTTAAAAAACGAATGGAAAATTATGAAATTCAAATTCAAACTTTAAAAAGTCAAATCAATTTAGAAGATGACGATGACTTATTGTTGAAGGATTATATGACAAAATTAAATACACAACTTAGTGATGAAAAAGAGCATTTAAAAACAGTTAAACATGAAAAAGATGACAATGAACAAAAACTTCATTTATTAAAAGAACGTTTTTTATTAGAACAAATGACAAACACAAGAATTAATGAACTTCGTACGCTTCAAGTCAAACTTGAAAAATTAAAACAACAAGAAAATGATTACACTGAACTTTCACATCATCTTAATCAGTTAATGAAAGCTAAATTATGTCAAGACGAACAAAAAAAGTTTATCGAAAGTCAAACACAGGTAGAGATTTTAAAAACACAAAAAGATGAAGTTTTAGTGCGTTTCAATGAATGTCAAACACGTTTTAAAAAAGCTAAAGACGATTATCAAAAATTACCTGATTTACAAAATAAAGTGAATGAGTTATATTTACAAATTGATAAATTCACACAATATCAAGAAGATTATTTAAAATATATGGATTTAAAAAAAGAATATGAAAATAATCTTAAAATTTCAAAGCAATTAACTTTAAAAATTAAACAACAAGAAAGTATAATTGAAAACCAACTTAATGAAATGGAAAAAATTAGAATTCAAAGACAAAATGGGTTAAATTTAACTCATCAAAAAGAAACGCTTGTTGTTAAAAAGATGCAGTTAAGTAATGATATTCAAAAATTTAAAAAAATGATGGATTATGAAAGACAACTAGAAACGATGAATAGCCATCAAAAAAACACCATTCAACAATTTGAAAAATTAAATGAATTATATTTATCACAAGTTCAAGAAGTATCGACATTAGAAGCGTTATATTTAAAAGAACAAGCAGGAATTTTAGCCAAAAATTTGAAAGAAGGAATGCCTTGTCCGGTATGTGGAAGTCTCCATCATCTTAAATTAGCTACTTTATCAAATCGTGAAGTTAGTGAGGAAAGTCTTAAAATTAAAAAAGAGCAATTATTATTAGCACAAGAGAAAAAAGAAAGTCAATATTTAAAGTTACAAAATGAAAATATTGAAATTAAACAAATTCAAACTAATATTATAGAATTGAAAAAAGAAATCCGTGAAGATACTTCATATTTAGAATTATTGAAACAAGAACAATTCACTGATGAAAAGTTAAATCAAATTGAAAAAGATATCACGCTACAACAACAATTATTAACTCGCTACGATGCACTTAATCAAGAATCACTCATCAATCAAAAGCAAATCTATACACTTAGGCAACAGCTTAACGAACTTGATGGTCAAATATCTAATTTAAAAGGACAGATGTCACTTCATCCTTTTCAAGATATGGATATTCATAAAATCAAAGAACAACAAAATTCAACGCATACACTGATTAATCAAACTAAAATGCAAATTGAATTGATTACAAAAGATTATAACACATTGAAATCAACGATTGATCAATACAATGGCCAAATCATTTCAATCAACCAACAATTAGAAAAATGGCAAAATACAAAACAACAAAATTTGAATCAGTGGCAAAAAACAGTGCTTGAACATTTTACTTCTTTCAATCAATATGAAGAGTATACAAAAGAAATTAATAAAATTGATGTTTATCGCCAAGAGATTGAAAAATATCGCAACGATTATAACCAAACGAATAATACATATCTTCAATTATCACAAAATCTTGAACGTACTGATTTATTAGACTTAACCTCATTAAATAAAGAAATTGAAACTTTAACCAAAAGTCATCAAAGTTTAACTAATACTTATCATGAACAGTTAACTGATTATAAAAATCGTTTAGAAGTGTTTAAGCAAATTAAAAAAATTGCTTCTTCAATGAGTCATATTGAAGAAAAGTATGCAACGTACTATGATTTATATAGCGTTACTTCGGGGAATAACGCAATGAAATTATCATTTGAACGTTATATTTTATCAATGTATTTTGAACAGATTTTAGAATTGTCGAATATTCGTTTTTATGAGATGAGCAACCATCGTTATAAAATGTTAAGAAAAAAAGAGCGTGGAAATCGTCAATCAGGATTAGACTTGCAAGTACAAGATTTTGAAAATGGAACGATAAGGGATATTAAAACGCTTTCTGGTGGAGAATCATTTAAAGCTGCGTTGTCATTAGCCTTAGGATTGTCTGATATGATTCAAAGTTATGCAGGTGGTATTGAATTAAATACTTTGTTTATCGATGAAGGATTTGGTTCTTTAGATAGTGAATCATTACAATTAGCATTACAGGTTTTATTACAGTTAAAAGAAAATCAAAAAATGATTGGAATAATTAGCCATGTTCAAGAGTTAAAACAACAAATTGATCATCAAATCGTTGTTGAAAAAGAAGCAAATTTAAGTGTAGTAAAAATTAAATGTTAAAAGTGGTAAAGATGATGGGGTTCTTTCTTACTTTAGGGTAAACCTTAAAAAAAAGATTTTTTAATAATTTGATAAACTTTATCATTATTGAAATTTTTTGTTTATTCTTACCTATTATCGAGAAAGAGTCGATAAATGTTAATGACTAAAATTTTATATTAGCCATCGTGTGAGAATGATACAGATGGCTTTTTTCACATTAAATTGTCGATATTTTTTAAAATTAGTTAGACAATATCACACCTTTTTGATATAATGCAGAATGTTAAATCATATAAAATCATGAATATGGCATGAAAGTTTCTACACTGTTACCGTAAATGACAGTACTATGATTAGAACTTTTTTGCGTCTAGTTTTATAGAGGCAATTTTTTTTTGAAGGGAGTTAAGTAATGAAAAAATCGATGAAATATCTTTTATTGGTTCCTGGGATTGTAATGTTGGTGGTATTTTTGGTAATGCCATTATTATCAATTATTATGCCAACAGTTTTTGATCAAGGTTTTACTTTAAAAGCATATGTAGAATTTTTTAAAGATCCTTATTATATGCAAATTTTTGGAAGAACGCTTAGAATTTCTTTAATCTCAGCGATTGTGTGTATGATTTTAGGAATTCCGACAGCTTATTTTATTTCAAGATGTAATCAAAAATGGCGTAGTTTATTGATGGCAATTTCAATTTTTCCAATGTTGACAAATTCTGTTGTACGTGCGTTTGCATGGATTAATATTTTAGGGAAAAATGGTGTTGTTAATTCTATTTTAATGGGACTTAAAATTATTGATGAACCGTTAACTTTATTATATACAGAATTTTCGGTTCTCATCGGAACTATTTATTTGTTTTTACCATTAATGATTATCACTTTAGTGGGGGTAATGGAAAATATTGATAACGATATGATGGAAGCCGCAGAAAGTTTAGGGGCAAATCGTTTTAAAGCATTTGTGAAAGTAGTTTTACCTTTAAGTGTGCCAGGGATAATTGTTGGAAGTGTATTAGTATTTACTGGTGCTTTAAGTGCTTATACAACCCCTTCTTTATTAGGGGGACCTAAAAATTTAGTGCTTGCTACTTTTATAAATCAAAAAGCTTCTGTTTTAGGTGATTGGACTGGGGCAAGTGTTATTGCAATGGTAATGATTATTACCACTATTATTGTAATGAAAGTATTAAATTATATCGCAGCAAAATTAGATCGTCGAGGTGAAGTCAATGCGTAAAAATAAAGCGTTAGCTATTTTTTCAATTTTAGTTTTTGCATTTTTATTTGTCCCTTTAATTATTATAGCAGTGACTGCTTTTGGTGAAGCAGCAACTATCACTTTTCCAATCAAAGGATTTACTTTTAAATGGTTTGGAAATGTGTTTGCCTCACCTTCATTTATGGACTCACTAGCATTAAGTGCAAAACTTGCTTTATTTGCAACTCTATTAGCATTATTAGTTGGAATACCAGCTGCCTATGCTTTAGCGAGATTTACTGTTAAAGGAAAAGAAATTTTAAAAAGTTTCTTTTTATCACCTACAATTGTTCCGGGAATTGTTGTTGGGTATTCAATTTTCCAATTTGTAGTTTTAAAATTACAAATGCCGATTTTTGAAAGTTTGTTACTAGGACACTTTTTAGTCGTGTTACCTTATATTATTCGTATTGTGGGATCTAGTTTAGAGCAATTCGACTTTTCTATTGAAGAAGTAGCATGGTCACTTGGCTGTAATAAAATCAAAACCTTTTTCAAAATTGTATTACCTAACATTACGTCTGGAATAAGTGCAGCATTTATGTTAGCATTTATTAATTCATTCAATAATATTCCTGTTTCAATGTTTTTAAAAGGGCCGGGAATTTCAACTTTACCTACAACTTTAATGAATTATATTGAATATAATTACGATCCTACTGTTTCAGCAGTTTCTGTATTATTAATGCTTGCAACAATTGTAATTATGTTTGTCGTAGAAAAAACATTAGGAATTGCAGCTTTTACAAAATAGGAGGATAGATGATGGCTTATATTAACTTAAAAGATATTAGAGTGGCTTATGATAATAAAAATGATATCTTAAAAGGATTAAATTTAGAAATTCATAAAGGAGAATTAGTTTCTTTATTAGGACCATCAGGGTGTGGTAAAACAACAACTTTACGTGTAGTTGCCGGTTTTATTGATCCTAATGATGGAACTTTTGAATTAGAAGGAAAAGATTTAACACATGTTCCAGTACATAAACGTAATTTTGGATTAGTATTTCAAAGTTATGCGTTATTTCCACATTTAACAGTATTTGATAACGTAGCTTTTGGATTAAAACTAAAGAAGATGGATAAAGAATTAATCAAAACAAAAGTTGAAGAAATGCTTGTGGCTTGTGATTTAGAAGGATTAGGAGAGCGTTTTCCTAAACAACTTTCAGGTGGACAAAGACAACGTGTGGCTTTAGCTAGAGCGTTAGTCATTGAACCTAAAATTTTATTATTAGATGAACCGTTAAGTAACCTAGATGCAAAATTAAGAATTAATATGCGTGTTGAAATTAAACGTATTCAAAAGAAATTAGGTATTACAACAATTTTTGTCACTCATGATCAAGAAGAATGTTTTTCAATTTCTGATAAAGTAGCGGTTATGAATAAAGGAGTAATTGAACAATACGATACTCCAGAAGTCATTTATGCTCGTCCAAAAACTGAATTTGTAGCACGTTTTATCGGTTTTGAAAATTTTATTGACTTACAAAAACGAGAAAATCACGTTTATTGTGGGCAAGATGGCACAATTTTTAAAGTAGACAATGATGTGGATTGTACTTCATGTAAAGCGACAATTCGTCCTGATGATATTACAATCGTTACATCTTCTAGTAACAATGAAAATATTTTAAAAGGAGTCGTGGAAGTTAGAACTTTCTTAGGAAAGAGTTATCAGTATGAAGTTAAAACACCACTTGGAAAAGTTGTGGTGAATAATGCTGATGATGTGATTTACGAAACCGGACAAGAAATTAGTTTATTGTTACCAGCAAATAAAATTGTCTTAGTTTAATGAAAGGAAAGGAGAAAAAAATGAAAAAATTATTAGTATTGATGTGTATTTTAGCCATGGGGTTAACAGGTTGTAGCAAATCAAATTCTGGTAAACAAAAATTAGTCATTTCAACTTGGGGTTTAAATGCTGATATTATTAAAAAAGATGTTTATGAAGAATTTGAAAAAGCAAATAACTGTGAAATTGTTGTAGAAGAAGGCACAACAACTGATCGTTATGGAAAATTAAAAGCAAATCCAAATTATGCAATTGACATTATTGAATTATCTCAATCTGAAGCGGCTAAAGGATATGCTGATGGTGTATTTGAAAAAATCGATTACAGTAAAATTCCTAATGCAAGTAATTTAATTGAAGGGGCTGCATCATTAAAAGAAAATGGATATGGTCCTGCTTATACAGTTAATAGTATTGGAATTATTTATGACAAAGAAAAAGTTGGTTTTGAAATTAAAGAATGGGCTGATTTATGGCGTCCTGAATTAAAAGGTAAAATTTCTATTCCTGAGATTACTTCAACTTTTGGTCCGGCAATGGTTCATATTGCTAGTGATTATAAAGGGGTAGATATTAAATCTGATAACGGTGCAGCTGCTTTTGAAGCATTAGCAGAATTAAAACCAAACATCGTTAAAACTTATGCAAAATCTGCTGACTTAGCAAATATGTTTTCAGCTGGTGAAATTACTGTAGCCGTCATTGGGGATTTTGGTATTCCTTCAGTTAAAAAAGAAGGAGTAGTTCCTAATGCTGAATATGTAGTTCCAGCAAGCGGAACTTATGCAAACTTTAATACAATTGATATTAATGCTACTTCAAAAAATAAAGAATTAGCATATAAATATATCGATTGGCGTTTATCAAAAGAGTTACAAGAAAAAACTGCATCTTCTTTAAATGAAGCACCAACAAACAAAGAAGTTGAATTAAGCGGAGAAGTTGCTGAAAATAAAACTTATGGTGAAATTGCTCAAAGAGCAAAAGCAATTGACTATTCATTTGTTAATCCGTTATTAAGTGATTGGATTGATCAATGGAACCGTATTATCAATAGTTAATAGGTGAAAAATATGAAAGTAGATCAATTAATAAAAAATGTTAATGTATATAACACTTTTACGCAATCGTTTGAACATGGAAATGTTTATGTTTTAGATGGTAAATTCTATCATTTAAAATTAGAAGAAGATTTAGAAAGTGATCTTATCATTGACGGAAAAAATAAATATATGATTCCAGGATTAATTGATATACATATGCACATTGAAAGTTCTATGACAATTCCAAGCGAGTTTTCTAAAGCAGTTTTAAAACATGGGGTAACCACTGTTGTAGCAGATCCTCATGAAATTGCAAATGTTCTTGGAATTGAAGGAATTGAAACATATATGTCCAATGCTACAACATTGGACATTTTTTATGGTATTCCTTCTTCCGTTCCCTCAACTAATTCATTATTAGAAACAACTGGGGGAATGATTGATAGTGCAAATGTAAAACAATTACTACAAAATCCTAAAGTGCTTTGTTTAGGAGAAGTCATGAATTTTAAAGACTTAACTAATCCTGATTATTCACTAACTCGTGATATTATTAAAGCGTGTCATGAGCATTATTTTGCTTTACCAATTGAAGGACATTGTCCTAAAATTTCTGGCTTGGATTTATCACGTTATATTTATTATGGTGTTACTGCCGACCATACCCAACAAAGTCCTCAATCTATTGTAGAAAAAATAAAAAACGGTATGTTTTTAGAAATACAAAAAAAATCAATGACTAAGGAAAATATTAAAACATTAGTAGATCATCAATTCTATGAATACTTTTGTCTTGTCACTGACGATGTCATGGCAGATCATTTAAGTGAAGGACATTTAAACTTACTTGTAAAACTTGCTTATGATTTAGGTATGCCAATAGAGAAGGCGATTTATTGTGCAACGTATTCGCCTGCAAGAAGAATGCATTTATTTGATCGAGGAGCTATTTCCCCTGGATTAATTGCGGATTATATTTTACTTGATGATTTAAAGCAATTTAAAATTCATTCTGTTTATAAAAAAGGTAAATGTGTATATTCTAAAGAGGAAGATGTTATTGTTCATGAAAATAAATCTATTTTTCCAACGCATTTTTACCATTCTATCAATTTAAAAAAGGCACATGAAAATGATTTTATCATTAATGTTCCTACTAAAAAAAATGTTGTATTATGCAATGTCATTGAAATTGAATCTCATTCAACTTTTACACATCATTGTCAAATTGAAGTTCCGGTTAAAAATCATCAATTAATGTGGCAAGAAACTGATTTGGCTTTATTATGCGTGTTTGAACGTTATGGTAAAAATCACAATTGTACGTTCGCATTAGTTAAAGGTGCAATTGAAGCAGGGGCTATTGCGACTTCATGGGCACATGATCATCATAATGTGATGGTCATGGGAAGAAATATTAAAGATATGGTTAAAGCACAACATGAAATTATTGATAATCAAGGGGGATATGTTGTCGTTTATAACGAAACCATCAAAGCATTTGCACACTTAAATGTTGGTGGAATTGTCAGTGACCAACCCATTAATGTATTATCTAAACAGTTAAAAGAAGTACGTGAACAAATGCAACAACTCGGTTATCATCATCATAATGAAATTATGTCTTTTTCAACTTTATCATTACCGGTATCTCCTGAAATTAAAGTGACAGATCAAGGGATTATTAAAACAAGAACACAAGAAATAATTCCGTTAATGGAGTTAAATGATGAAAACTAGAATAGAAAATGTAACTTTATTAACTTTAGTTAAAGATCAAGAGATGATTAATAATGGTGTGATTGAATTTGTTGATGATTTAATTACTCATATTGGCAAAAATCCATCTGATTTAAAAATGGATTTGATTATTGATGGTAAAGGTGGAATTGTCATGCCGGGTATGATTAATACGCATACTCATGTGGGCATGGTTCCTTTTAGAACATTAGGAGACGATTGCAAAGATCGTTTACGTCGTTTTTTATTCCCATTAGAAAATGAATGTTTGAATGTCCGTTTAGTTTATGCAAGTGCAAAATATGCGATTGCTGAAATGTTACTAGGTGGTGTGACTACATTTGTAGATATGTATTATTTTGAAGATGAAATTGCTAAAGCGACAGATCAAATGGGGGCAAGAGCGTTATTAGGAGAAACTGTGATTGATTTTAAAACTTGTGATACACAAAAACCTTATGGTGGTATTGATTATGCAAAAGCATTTATTCCTAAATGGTTAAATCACCCTCGTATTACTCCTTTTATTGCCCCACATGCCACTAATACAAATAGTAAAGAAGCATTAATAGAAGCCAATGAATTGTCTAAACAATATCAAGTTCCAATTTCTATGCACATTGCTGAAATGGATTATGAAATGGACTATTTTAGACAACTTTGCAACATGACACCAATCGAGTATTTAGATAGTATTGGATTATTAAGTTCACGATTAATCGGTGCTCATTGTATTCACTTAACAAAACATGATATGGAACTTATGAGGGATAAACATGTTAGTGTTGCCCATTGTATTGGCTCAAATACGAAAGCGGCTAAAGGAGTGGCACCGGTTAAAGAAATGCTTCAATACGATATTCCTGTGGGATTAGGAACTGATGGTCCTTCTAGTGGGAATACGATTGATCTATTGACACAATTTAAATTGTTTGCAACCTTTCATAAAAACCATAATCGTGATCGATCAATCTTTAATTCAAAATCAATTGTTGAATTAGGTACAATTAATGGGGCAAAAGCAATTGGGTTAGATCATCAAATTGGAACACTTGAAGTTGGAAAAAAAGCGGATCTAGTGTTAATAGAAACACAATCAGTGAATATGTTTCCAATTTTTGATCCTTATGCTGCATTAGTTTATAGTGCTAATCCAAGTAATGTTGAAATGGTATTTGTTGATGGTAAATGTTTAGTGAAAGATAAACAATTAGTTCATTATGATTTAAATGAGTTAAGACAAGATTTAATCAAAGAGATGGAAGAATTTTCTAAAAAAGCAATGGAGTATGATATTAAAGAGTAATCATACTCTTTTTTGTTTTTTTTAAAACTATCTTTATAAATTCTTTAATTCTAAAGTTTATAATAACCATGAGGTGCTTTGTATGCTAAAATCTATTTTATATCCACTAGGTTGTGTATTTATCCCAGTTATTATCTATATGCTTTGTTATTTTAAGAAAAATAACAAAAACCATTTTAGATGGTCGCTTATCTTTGTGTTATATTTATTTTTAGTCATTATGATAACTGGAACAGGAAGTATTTTTGATATTTATGATTTTAAAACAATGCAATTTATTACAATTGATCATACTTTTGTTTTAATTCCTTTTAAATCAGGTATCAATATGTCATGGATCTTAAATATCATTATGTTTATGCCATTTGGATTTTTACTCCCAATGATATTTACTGATTATAAACAGTTAAATAAGGTTATCATTTTTTCAATAGTGACAACAGTATTAATCGAAACAATGCAATTTTTTACAGGTCGTATTTGTGATGTAGAAGATATAATAATGAATGTATCAGGGGCTATCATTGGATTTTTCTTATGGAAGAATATTGGGATTAATATTTTTAAAGAAGATTTTAAACGATCAATGATGTTAAGTATTAATGAACCGACAGTATATGTTCTGCTATCTTTTATCAGTAGTTTTCTATTATATAATTGGAAGTTTTCTTTATAACAGCAAATTTTGCTGTTTTTTTATTTATGGGTTGACTTTTAAATAATATATTATATAATCATATTAACATATGAATAATTTTTCATATGAAAGGAGGAATATTGATGGATAGCAAACAAATTATTAATGAGGAAGTCGTTGAAAAAGTAATGGCTAACTTGCCAGATGAAGAAATATTATATGATGTAGCGGAATTGTTTAAAGTGTTTGGCGACAGTACAAGAATTAAAATTATTTGTGCTTTATTTGAAGAAGAAATGTGTGTCTATGATTTAGCGGCAACATTAAATATGACACAATCAGCCATTTCACATCAATTAAGAATTTTAAAACAAGCTAAGTTAATTAGAAATCGTCGTGATGGGAAGTTGATGTATTATTCGTTAGATGATGATCATGTAAAGCAAATATTTGATGCGGGTTATAAACATATCATTGAATAGGGGGATTAATTATGAAGTATAAGATAAAATTAGCAGGTTTGGATTGTGCCAATTGTGCTAATAAAATTGAAACTAAAGTTTTAAAGTTAAAAGAAGTAGATGATGCATCGTTAAATTTTAACACTTCTACTTTGTATATGGAAACAAAAGCAGATTTTGATGATGTTTTTGAAAAAGTTAAAAAAATTGTTAATGATTTAGAACCAGATGTTGTAGTTTCTGTGTTAAATGGTAACGAAAAGATGCATTATCACGAACACGATCATAAATGTAGTTGCGGACATGAACATCATCATGAACACGATCATGAATGCAGTTGTGGACATGAACATCATCACGAACACGATCATAAATGTAGTTGCGGACATGAACATCATCACGAACACGACCATGAATGTAGTTGCGGACATGAACATCATCACGAACACGACCATGAATGTAGTTGCGGACATGAACATCATCATGAACATGGAAAAAGTTGTGACATCAATATTGAATCCCAACCTTATGTTGAATTAGCAAATGCCGTTAAATTTAATATTTTAAATTTAGATTGTGCTAATTGTGCAATGAAAGTTGAAAGTCATATTAATCAATTAGATTATATTGCTCATGCCTCTATTAATTTTGGAGCAGGTAAGTTACAAGTACAATTAGAAAAGAAAATGGGCGTTGATGAACTATTAACAAAGCTTCAAAAAGTGATTGACAATGTTGAACCGGGAGTTGTCATCGAATTAATAAATCATGAAAAAAATGAAGAAAAACCAAAATTATTTGAATTTAAAAAGAATATTCCTTTAGTCGTAGGAACAATACTTTGTATCATTGCTGCATTGAACTTCATTCCAGCGATCACTCCATTTTTATTTATGATTGCCTATATTTTAATCGGTGGTAAAGTTGTACTTAAAGCTATTCGTAATATTAGTCATGGAGAAATATTTGATGAAAACTTTTTAATGGTAGTGGCAACAATCGGGGCATTTATAATTGGAGAATATTTTGAAGCCGTTGCAGTTATGTTGTTTTATAATATTGGTGAATTATTCCAATCTTATGCAGTGAATAGATCACGAAAATCTATTTCTTCATTAATGAACATTCGAGCAGATTATGCTAACATCATTAAAAATGGTAAAGAGTTGAAAATGAATCCTGAAGAAGTTGAAATCGGCGATATTATGGTTGTTCGTCCAGGTGAACGTGTGGCATTAGATGGAATTATTGTAGAAGGTCAAACTTCACTAGATACTTCTGCTTTAACTGGAGAATCTGTTCCTCGTAAAGCAAAAGAAGAGGATGAAATTTTATCAGGTGTCATTAATATGAGTGGTGTTATTAAAGTTAAAATCACAACAAATTCAAGTGAATCTACTGTTTCAAGAATTTTAGAATTGGTTGAAAATGCAACTAATAAAAAAGCACCTATTGAAAGATTTATTACTAAATTTTCAAAAGTTTATACACCAATTGTATGTTTATTAGCACTTGTGGTTGCGATTATTCCACCATTTGTTTTTAACCAATCATTTAACGTATGGGCATATCGTGCATTAACATTTTTAGTTGTTTCATGCCCTTGTGCATTAGTCATTTCAGTGCCATTAGCTTTATTTGCAGGAATTGGTGGAGCTAGTAAATATGGTGCATTAATTAAAGGTGGAAGTGACTTAGAAAGATTAAAAGATTTAGATGTTGTTGTTTTAGATAAAACCGGAACTTTAACAAAAGGTGAATTTAACGTTGTTAAAGTTGAAGGAATTCATCGTGATGAAATTTTAAGACTTGCAGCTTTTGGAGAAGTGTACAGTTCACACCCTATTGCAAAAAGTATTGTTAAAAAATACAATCAAGAAATTGATAAAAACGTTATTGAAAATTACCAAGAAATCGCTGGACAAGGGATTAAAGTCACTATTGAAAATAAAGAAGTTTTATTAGGAAATACAAAATTAATGACTGAACATCAAATTCAATATCAAGAAGTTGATGAAATTGGAACAATTGTCCATGTTGCCAGCAATCAACAATATTTAGGATATATTGTGATCGCAGACGAAATTAAAGAAACATCATTTAAAGGATTACAAGAATTAAAATCATTAGGGGTAAAACGTATTGTGATGTTAACTGGTGATGATTTAAAAGTAGCCAAAAATGTTGCTAGTCAACTTGGTATTAATGAATTTTATACAAATTTATTACCACAAGATAAAGTGACAAAAGTTGAAGAATTATTAAAAGAAAATCACAAACAATTAGCATTTGTCGGTGATGGAATTAATGATGCTCCGGTTCTTGCTAGAAGTGATATTGGTGTAGCAATGGGTGGAATTGGTAGTGATGTGGCTA
>JAGZJH010000026.1 GCA_018365815.1 Erysipelotrichaceae bacterium | reverse complement strand
GTCCTCTTTTCAGCCCTTTTCTTGACTGCCTGTTTATATTATCACCTTTTTTTTACTTTTGCAACTACTTTTTTATCTTTTTTTTACTTTTTTCTTCTCTGTCCTTTTTTTACCCTTCCCTTTTCCTTATTCCTTTTTTTCACTTACTTCTACTTCTTCTTATCTATTTCGTTTATGGTTGATTTATTTTCTTGTAAGTTTTTCCATAGTAAAAATGAACCTCTATTATTTGAGTGTCCAAATAATAGGGCTCATTCCAAAAGAATTGCTTCTTTTTTAATTGTTCTGACTCATTATTAGTCTATCTCTTTTAAAATACGTCGATACATCTTTTTATATATTAACAATAATACACAACTTGATATTAATACCAAAATAACGATTAATACAAAGCAATGCATAAAAAATGCCTCTGGTAGTATTGTAATGACTGGATCGTATTTTTCATCAAATATCCAATCATTATTTCTAAATATTATTTGATGAAAGATTATAAACGCTTGATTGAAATTAATACTGACAATGAGTCCAATGCATGTCGGAACTAATACACACATTAATCCGGAAATCTTAAAAAACATAAAATCTCGTTCTTTTATTTTATAGTAAATAATTATACCAGATATGATAATCCCTATCCCCATTACCACTTGTATACTCTCAAAGATAACTTTGACCTCTTGAAAATGTTTTGCGCCAGAGTTAGACATTATAAAATTTGATAAAATTAATGGACCTTTATAAAAGATTGATTGATATTGGATTAGTTGATTATAATTTGTCTTTATTTGCTCTATTGAAAGATTTGTCATTTCTTTAATATTCAACAAGTTAATATCAAGATAGTAGAGTGGTTTAAAAAAAATCGCAAATACAATTGCACTGCAAATGATTGTCATCATTAAAATAAATGCATAAAAGTAATTATTTTGTTTTATATTATTCATATAAATAATTTTCGCCTTTTTGTGTTTCTATATCAAATAAATCAGGAAAATTCTGTTGACGTAATGCTTCATAAACAATTAATGCTGCACAGTTTGAAACATTTAAACTACGTGTTTTTTTACTCATTGGAATTCTCATACACTCATCTAGATGTAGTTGCAGTAGCTTTTTGGGAATACCATCATGCTCATGTCCAAAAATAAAGTAATGTTCAAGTGTTGTATCACTCATATCAAAGTCGCTATATCTTTTTTTGCTATAACGAGTAGTGAAGTAATATTTTCCTGGATTGGCGTCTATAAATTCTTCCCAGTTTTCATAGACTTTCATTGATAAGTCTTTAACATAATCTAATCCAGCACGTTTCATTTTTTTATCGTCTAATTCAAAACCCAATGGTTTAATTAAATGTAAAGTCGTGTTTGTTGCAACACAGGTTCTCATAATATTTCCTGTGTTTTGTGGAATAGCGGGATTGTATAATACTATATGATTTGCCATAAATTTATTCTCCTTTGATTTTTTTTATAACTTCTACAGCCTTTTTTAGCGCTTTAGCACGGTGTGAGTATTGATTTTTTTCTTCTAAAGTCATTGAAGCACTTGTTTTTTGAAGAGGGGGATAATAGAAAATCGGATCATAACCAAAACCATTTTCACCTTCAATTGCATGGGCTATTTCTCCTTCAAATGTTTCTTCTATTAAAATAGGTTCCTTGTTTGGAATGATAATAGCGATAGCACAAACAAATCTTGCGTTACGATTTTTTTGTTGTCTCATCATTTCAAGTATACAATTATTTTTAATGACATAAGAAGTATCATGACCTAAAAAACGTGCTGATTCAATGCCAGGTTTTCCATCTAAAGCATCGATTACTAATCCTGAATCATCAGCCAGAACGACACCATTAATCATTTTTGAGATGGTTTGTGCTTTTAATAAGGCATTTTCTTTAAAAGTAGATCCGTTTTCTTTTATGTCAATAGTTTTATTTAAAACTTCTTGCATAGATTTTACTTCTATATCTAAGCCATTTAATAATGCTTTAAATTCTTCTATTTTTCCTTTATTTGTTGATGCAATAATTATCTCATTTATTTTTTCATGTGTTGCCAATTTAGATCACCTCTATTTGATTATAATAGCATAATTGAAATTAAATTAATATCAAAAATTATTTTTAAATATTGAAATATTATTACTTTTAGATTAAATAACACTTATAATGTATATATTAGAAAAATAGAAAGGATTATGTTTTTATGAAAAAATTAATAATTAATGCCGATGATTTTGGAATGTGCGAGGGTGTTTCGTTAGGAATTATTAAATGTCATACTGATGGTGTATTAACTTCTACTACATTAATGACAAATATGCCTTTTGCACCTCATGCAGTTGAGATGGCAAGAATGTATCCAAAGTTAGGTCTTGGTATTCATTTGGTGGCAACTTGTGGAACACCTGTCATTCCAGGAAAGAAAAGTTTTACTGATGAACATGGAATTTTTAAAAAATTAAAAGATTACCCTAATGGTGAAGTGAAAATGAATCCTGATGAATTGTATTTAGAATGGAAAGCACAAATTGAGTTGTTTATTCGTATGGTTGGCAAAAAACCTACACACATCGATTCGCATCATCATGTCCATTTACTTCCTGGTAATGTTGATGTAGCCATTTGTTTAGCTAAAGAGTATGATATACCAATGCGTCAAGAAACTGATTTAGGTTTAGATTATGAAGTCGCCACTTTGATGAAAGGTTTTGGGAATAATATATCAATCGATTATTTTGAAAAAGACCTTACAGTTGATACTACTCAGGAATTAATGTGCCATCCTGCATTTATAGATTATCATCTATATCAAAATAGTTCATATTGTAATGAACGTGTATTTGAAATGAAGTTTATTCGCTCTCAAGAATTTAGAAATTGGATAAATGACCATAAAATCAAATTAATTAACTATTCTGACATTAGAAAATAGTATTTTGATCTTTAATTTTATTTTCAAAAAATGAAAATAATACATGGAAGCGCTTTTCTGTATTAAAATGTATATATAAATAAAGGAGGATTTTAAAAAATGGTTAGAATTTTATTATGTTGTGCAGCTGGTATGTCAACAAGTTTATTAGTTACAAAAATGGAAGCAGCAGCTAAAGCTAAAGGAATTGAAGCAAAAATTTGGGCTGTAAGTGAAAAATCAGTAGAATCTGAAGAAGGAAATTTCGATTTATTATTAATTGGGCCACAAATCAGATATAAATTAAAAGATTTTGAAAAAAGATATAGTGACAAAATGCCAGTTTCTATGATCGATATGAAAGATTATGGAAGAATGAATGGTGAAGCTGTTATCGATATGGCAATGAAATTATATAACGATTTCTATAATAAATAATGAAAAAAAGAAGCACTAACGGCTTCTTTTTTATATTCCTTACACCTAAAACAAAAGGTTTATTTCATTTTTCATAAGAAATAAACCTTTTTTAATTACTATTTATTCTAAAAATTTTCTCTATTTACGACGATATTTATGGACACGTTCATCTTCAATAACGCCCTCAAAATTCATTCCAAAGGCGAAGTCATAAATATGTCCTTCACTATCTTGATAAGGTGTCATATCAAATGGAACATCTTCTTTTTGCAATTCTACTTCTTCCATATCTTTAGGGATTTGAAGTGGAAGTAGTCCGCTAGGGTTTGAGTGACCACTCATAATATCTAATATAGCTTGATTTTGTACTCCATAATCAACAACGATTGCATCTGCATAAGGCTCAAATTCTGCCATTACAGTTGGATTTTTTAATTTAATTGACACAATCACCGGTTTGTCTTTCATGATTTCTTTCATTTTTATAACATTATCTAAGTCTGATTCGTTAGCAGTTGTTCCAACTTTGTTGTAATAACTACGATTAGTAAAGTTTTCTAATGGATCTCCCCCACCAATACTTACTTTTCGAGCGTTTTTAGCATGGTATGGACGATATTGTAATGAAATTGGAACGTATCCATTCCCACCTTCTTCTTTATCTTTTAAACTATATCCATCTGAAATTGGACTTTCCATAAACACAATTGCTACATCTGCTTTTTCAGGACTATCTACCCATTCAAAGTATTTATTTACCAATTCTTTTTTTATCGGTGTAATATCAGTATGTTCAGACATTGCACTAAAAAAAGTTAAATATGGATTGATATGACGATTTGGAATATAGACTTTTGTTTTGTTTTTTAAAGGTAAGACGTTATTTTTATTTTTTAGTAATGTAATTGATTTGAGTTGTGTTTCGTATCCTTGTTTCATATAGTCTTCATTTCCAACTATCGCACAAGCCTTTTCTTGGTCTACATATGGATTTTCAAATAACCCTAATCTAAAAATGTTCATAAGTAGACATGTTGCGGAAAGTTCAAAGCGTTGACGCATATATTTTTCACCAAATTCTTGACACCCCATTTGATAGGCTTCGATAATTGGTTTTGCATCGTTGTTTCCACCAAATTGATCAACACCAGCTAAAATGAGTTTCAAATGACGTTTTGCAACACTTAATGTTTCAACACCCCAACATTTTCCGGCAAAATCGTAGACATGATCACCTTGATTAGCTGTAATGGACCAGTCTGTACATACTACCCCATCATAATGATAACGATCTCTTAATAAACCTTGAATTATATAACGGCTATATGAATTACCAACATTTTCGTGATTTTCTTTATCGATATCTAATGAAATTGTATAATAAGGCATTACTGCAGAGGCTTTGTGTGTTTTTCCATCTAGGTTAAATACTCCATCAATAAAGGGTTTAAGATGTTGTTCAAAGTTATTTCCTGGATAAACGGCATATTTTCCATAAGAATAATGTCCGTCTCTACCTCCTTCACCGGTTGCTCCTCCAGGCCAATGTTTAACCATTGCATTGATACTTTCATATCCCCAACCATCTTTAATTTCATTTTCATAAGAGGTTTGCAAGCCATCACAATATGCCTTTGCTAAGTCTGTGGCAAGTTCTGGAGATTCTGAAAAAGTAGCATTAAAACGCATCCATCTTGGTTCTGTGGCTAAATCAATTTGTGGAAATAAGGATGTTGTGAGTCCTAATGCACGATATTCTTTAGAAACAACTTTTCCATATTGTTTAGCAAGTTCTGGATTAAATGTAGCCGCCATTGCTATACCATCAGGCCATTTTGAGACATCACTATTGGCACCGGCGTTAAATTCAGCATCACTAATTGTTCCATGTCTTGGATCACTACTATTATTAACAGGTATGCCAAATGGTAATTTTTCTACATATGCTTGAATATTGTTGTTCCATTCACTCATGACTTTTTTATCATCATATCGCATGACTAATATGTGGCGCAAATGGTCTTTAGTTAAAAATTCAATTTGTTGATCTGATAAAGCACTTGCTTCAACATTTGCTTTTTCAAATGGAAGGTGATGATAAGTTGAACTAAATCTCGCCCCTAAACCAGTGCTTCTTGCAGGAATAATTTGATGTGAACTATAAAGCATTAATCCTGCGATTTGTTCAATTGATAGCTTTGAAGCTAAGTCTTTTGCTCTTTTTTGTGGTGTTTGACGCCAATCTTCATAAACCTCTAATTTACCTGAACGACTTAAATTTTTAAAATATAATCCATCTTGTTCAATAATAGGAACTTGGCTATCTTTTGCCGTTCCTAAAATCGGACCGTTTGTATTGTAAATCAACTCATAAATACCTTTATCTTCTTTTTTCAAAGTTCATTCCCCCTTAATCATTCACACAAATTATCTTGATTTTAAGTACCACTTTATTTTAGATCAAATTTTCTAAAATTATTTTAGCACTTTGAGTTTTAACTATTTTATCAATAAAGTGTTCAATATTTTCTTTAGAATATCCCATCTCTTCACTATTTACAATATAATCGGCTTCAATTAATATTTGATAATCAAGTCCTTTAATGTTTGTTAGTGTATGATGATGTCCAACAAGATAAACTATTCTTTTGATTTGGTTTTTTGAAAGTGAAAATTCTTTTAAAAATTCTTCGACTAAAATCACACCCTCTTGTTCTTGATATTTACCATTGGTATTTCCGTATTTTTGTCGGCATAACGGACAGGCAATGTCGTGAGTTATTGCAGCAATTTCTAATATCAATTGAGTATCCGGATTGATTTTTCTAATTGACCGATTGTCTTTGCATAAGTCCAAACTTTAATGAAATGGTTAATATCATGTAAATTACCATTTGCATACTTCAACATCTTTATAAATATTTCTTCTATCATTCTATCCCTCCCTAATATTTAATATTATATCATTTTAAAATCATAATTTGAAAACAAAGTCTTTCTTTTTTATTCAAAAAGTTCACAGTATTAAAACGAGTTAATTATCATAAATATCAATTATTTTAAAGTTTTTTATCATTTAAATAATGAAAATAAATATAAAATAACATTAAGGTACTATCATTGATGATTAGATAAAAAAACAGGTTCAAAAGAACCTGCTTACTTAATTATTTCACCATACTCATTAATATTAAGTTCAACCACTCGATTGGCTTTTAAAGAAGCTTGGACATCAATTAAACGTTGATTTGAAGAACCACGATACAACAATTCTAAACTTTTTAATTTTTCAATAAATAATCCATCAACCAGATAATCTATTTCTTGCAACAATGCTCGTTTTGTTGTATCGTTGATTATTTGTTCAAAAGTATATCCGCTATAAACCATCACCGATAAAGAAAGTGGTTTAATTTGTTTAACTAAGTTTAATAACGCTTTGGGTTGTAAAAATGGTTCACCACCTGAAATTGTGACACCATCTAATAAAGAATTGTTTTCAATGAGTGCCATTATTTCACTAATTTCTTGATCATATCCCCCATTAAGATCATGGGTTTGTGGATTGTGGCAATTAGGACAGTTGAATAAACACCCTTGTGTAAAAACAGTTAATCTAATTCCCGGTCCATCAACAATGGAATCATTGACAATACCACTTATTCTTAATTTCATTATAAATTATCTAATCCGTGTTTTACACGATCTCTTTCTTCTGCTTTTTTACCGTTGTTGAAGCGATCTAATGTCCCTACTAAATACCCAGTAATACGACGAATTCTTTCAAATGGAATATCTCCTTCTTCACGACCGCATTTTGGACAAGTATCACCGATAATTCCGTTAAAACCACATACTGGATCACGATCTACCGGGTGGTTAATGGCTCCATAACCAATTCCATAATCATGCATTGCACGTACAATTTTTTCAAATGCAGCAAGATTTTTTGTTGGATCTCCGTCCATTTCAATATAACTAATATGCCCTCCATTTGTTAAAGCGTGATATGGAGCTTCTAGTTTAATTTTATCAATGGAACTGATATTATAATAAACTGGAATGTGGAAACTGTTTGTATAGTATTCACGATCTGTCACGCCTTCAATTTTACCAAATAATTCGGCATCCATTTTCACAAAACGTCCTGATAATCCTTCTGCCGGTGTCGCAATTAACCCAAAATTTAATCCATATTTTTGAGTGGCTTGATCCATTCTTTCTTTCATATGTGAAACAATTGATAACCCTAAGTTTTGTGCTCTTTGAGATTGCCCATGATGTTCTCCGATTAAGGCTTTTAATGTTTCGGCTAACCCGATAAAGCCAATCGTTAAAGTACCATGTTTCAAAACTTCTCTGACTTCATCTTCGCTATTTAATTTTTCACTATCTATCCATACACCTTGCCTCATTAAAAACGGATAGTTTTTAACTTTACGTTTGCATTGAATTTCAAATCGTTCAAGTAATTGGTCAATACATAAGTCAATCATTGCATCTAGTTTTTCAAAAAATTCGTTAATGTCTCCTCTAGATTTAATGGCCAAACGAGGAAGGTTAATAGAAGTAAAACTTAAATTTCCGCGACCGTTTGATATTTCTTTTGTTTTATCGTAATCATTTGAAATCACTCTTGTACGACAACCCATATAAGCAATTTCTGTTTCAGGTGTTCCTTTATAATATTTTAAATTAAAAGGGGCATCTTGAAATGAGAAGTTTGGAAATAATCGTTTTGCACTAACTCTACATGCTAGTTTAAACATATCATAATTAGGATCTTTAGGGTTATAGTTAATCCCTTCTTTAACTCTAAATATTTGAATTGGAAAAATAGGTGTTTCACCATCCGATAAACCTTTTTCAGTTGCTAATAATACATTTTTAACTGCCATTTTTCCTTCCGGTGAAGTATCCATTCCATAATTGATTGATGAAAATGGCACTTGTGCTCCTGCTCGAGAGTGCATCATATTTAAGTTATGAATTAACGCTTCCATCGCTTGATAAGTTTCACGATCAGTTTCTTGATAAGCATTTTTAAGCGTAAATTGTTGTATTAAAGGAATGTGTTCTAAATTTATTCCTAATTGTTCTAATAATAACGCTTCTTTTTTCAAATATTCTTCATAATTTTCAAGTGTCGGTTTTATATCAATTGATGATTTAATTGTTTGAATTACTTCTTTTGGATTGATGATTTCTAATAAAGTAAGTGCTTTTTCTAAATTAGAATAGTAATGACGTACATAACTTTTAGCCACACCCTCACCCATTGCATAGTCAAAGTTGACGATGGCTTGTCCGCCATGTTGATCATTTTGATTAGATTGAATAGCAATACAAGCCAATGCACTGTAACTTGTAATACTTTGAGGTTCACGTACTGCACCATGTCCAGTATTAAAACCATTGCGAAATAATTTGATTAAATCAATTTGGCAACAAGTTGTCGTTAAAGTTAAAAAGTCCATATCATGAATGTGTATATCGCCATTTTTATGAGCCATAGCATGAAGTGGATTTAAAACAAACATTTCGTTAAATACTTTTGCCCCTTCTGCACCATATTTAAGCATTGTTCCCATCGGTGCATCAGTATTGACATTGGCATTTTCACGTTTTAAATCACTATCTTTAGAGTCATTATACGTAATTTCTTCATAAGTTTTCATTAAACGCATATTCATATCTCGACATCTTGTTCTTTCAGCACGATAAATAATATAAGCCTTTGCACTACGCACTAACCCTCGTTCAATTAAAATTTCTTCAACAGTGTCTTGAACCAACTCAACTGTAGGTAAGGTAGTTTGTTTTTCATTTAATTTTTTTTCTACTTCTTGAGCGATGTTTTGGGCTTCTTTTAATCCAAAATGACTATTTGTAGCTTCAAACGCCTTTAAAATTGCCATAGTAATTTTATCTACTTCAAAAGGTACTAATCGACCATCTCTTTTTCTTATATTTTCAATCATTGCTTATCCCCCTATTCATTACTTTCATTATAATGACATACTAATCTAAAGACAATTGATAAACACCTTTAGTCTCAATTATTTTATATAGCCTCGCTTGATAATTTTGATAACAACATACAATATAAAGATTATTAATTTTTTCAACAATTGTATAACGATATAACTGTTCTTGGTTTAAATTTATTTGTTGTATCGCTGGTGAATTTAAAAGTTGTCGAATAAATTGTTTACGCATTTTAGTATCCATTGTAACTTGCCACCATTTTTTAGGTTTTATTTTAAATAACATTAAATAATCTTCAATTAAATACGCTAATGCATCAATGTTTTGACTTTTTAAATACTCATATAAATATTTAAACAATTCATCTGTCTGATACCCCATTGTTTTAAAATTTTGTTGTTGATAATAGATTCCAAAATCATGAAAGAAATCAAACGGTGATGAAAAATGGTGATCAAATAAATAATTTAAAGTACGATAGCATCTTCCACTATTCCAATATTTTTCAAGCATATCTTCTGCAATATGGATATGATTTCTTTCTTTCATCGTTAAAACATGGTTATCAATCATTTCATAAGGAGCTTCTTCTTGATAATTATAATCATAGTCTTTAGCATTCTTTCTTAAATTTGTCCCTCTTAACATTTTTAAAAAACCAAGTTGCAATTCTTTGGCTCTAAATGCAAAAACATCATCAAATGATTGTTTAAAACGATCATAACTTTCATAAGGTAAACCTGCAATTAAATCTAAATGTAATTCTACTTTATCTGCTTTAACTAAACTTAAAATGACTTCACTTAACCTTTGAAAATCTTGGTGACGTTTTATCGCAACATTCGTTGGTTCATAGGTCGATTGTATGCCTATTTCAAAACGAATTAAATGACTTGGTGCATATTCATTGACATAATCAATAATACGTTGGTCAAGAACATCGGCATTAATTTCAAATTGAAATTGTTGATTAGGACGATGGTTTTCAACAATAAATTTTAATATTTGTAAAGCAAGATTAGGATTCACATTAAAACTACGATCTAAAAATTTAATCGTTTTTGCCCCTGCATCAATAATTGCTTTGAGTTGTTTTTGAATGTAGTCTATACTAAAAAAACGCACACCTTTTTCTAAAGAAGATAAGCAATATTGACATTGATAAGGACACCCTCGACTAGATTCAAAATAGACAATACGATCTTGAATATGTTTTAAATCACGTTCTAAAAGATAAGGCGAAGGCAGTTTTTCAATCTCACTTAAATCACAGTTTTTAATCGTATCGTTGATAATAACTTTTTGATCTTGAATATAACTGACACCGGCGATGTTATAATTACCATCATTTGAAATTGCTTGCAATAATTTTTTAAAAGTAATTTCACCTTCACCGCTAATAATAAAATCAATATCAAAATGATTTAAAAAATAAGCAGGTTCATAACTAACCTCCGGTCCACCTAAAATGATTTTCAAATTAGGTTGTTGTTGTTTTAAAAGAGCAGTTAATTTTTTAATATATTCCACATTCCAAATGTAAGTAGAAAAGGCTAAAACATCTAAATTCATTTGAAGTAAATCTTCTTTAATCATGTTTAAGTCATCTTTAATTGTATATTCTTTAAAATTAACATCAAATTGGTCTTTTGTTGCCACATATAATAATCTTAACGCTAAAGCGGTATGAATATATTTAGAGTTAAGTGTTGTAATTAATACTTTCATATAAACCTCCATAAAAAAAAGGGAACAATCCCTTTTATTGTTTTTCTAATTCCGGTAATGTACTTGTTTTTAAACAATATTCTTCAAAAGTTACACCCATATCTGTAATAGCTTTAGCAGTGTCAACTCCTACATAACGTAAGTGCCATGGTTCGTGTGCAATTCCGGTAATATCAGCAGTTCCAGTTTCAAAACGAACGATAAATCCATATTTAGCGCAATTTGCAATCACCCATTGATACTCTTGAGTATCCCCAAAAGTAATACGCGTTTTATCAATTACGCTTTGTGATGTTAAATCAACTCCTAAACCTGATTGATGTTCACTCGCTCCTGGTAAAGCAACATACTCAGCAGCATACTGTCCTCCATATTTACTTTCATTTTCTTTATATGTTTTAGTTTGTGTTTCGTATGAACGATAACCACTATTAAACACTAATTCTAAACCTTCTTTTTTAGCATCTTGATACATTAAATCTAAAGCGTCGGCAACTTCTTTACGAATAGTTCTATTTTGACAATCTTCAGCAATTGGCATTTGGCTTGTTTCTACTAAATCACTTGGAACATAGTCACTAGCAAAGTAAAATCCTTTTTTGACAAGTGTTAAAATATTTTCAGGATCTTTAATTAAATATTTTTCACTTGTTTGATTGGTTGAAATAATAAATGGGAAATTAACAATATTAACTGCATAATCATAATCTTGATATTGATTATAAGCCTCAATGTATTTTTCTAATGAAGTGTATTTAAAATACTTTTTATCACTATATTTAGACACAACATCAGCAGTATATCCTTTATCAATTAGATATTCCATATCTTCAAGTGATGCATTTTCAAGCATTTTCCAAATTTGATCATCATTATAATTTAAAGCAATTAATTTATCATATGATTGGCTATAAAACTTATCCATTGTTGAAACAACATCTTCTACTTTCATTTCCGGTTTTAAAGCATAATAACGATCATATTCATCATACATTGAAGCATCTAAATTTAAAGCAATCCAATCTGTTAAATGTTCAACTTTTGCTTTTGACAATAATTCATTACGATTCACTTTTGATTGTTTTAAAACAATTGAACTTTCTTTAAACGAATACCCTTTAGCAAGTAATTTAATACGATTAAAGTTTAATCCAACGATTACCCCAACGACTAAAACAACCGTTACCACAACCATTAACAGACGATCAACTCTTAATCTTTTTTTCTTACTATAAGGACTATAATATGAATAACTTGTTTTTCTTTTACGTCGCATGATTTATTCCTCCTTATTCCACAATCGACCTTCACTATATCTTTTCCCAAACATTTGATCATATTGTAATAATTGATGATCTAAAATAAACTGACTTATATTTTCAGGCATTTGATCACTTAAATGATACACACTGCCATCTTGTTCTAATACAAAATAATTGTTATAACCACTGATGTAATTTGAAGCAATGAAATTATATTTTAAATAATTAGGTAACTCAAAACCTGCATAATACATCATATAAGCCCCTAACATTGAACTATCAATGATCACATCTGTTTTTTCTTCAATATCGTAATTTGTCCAAATCGCAAATGGTGTTTTAAATTTATTCACATCATCTAAATGATCAGCATCTTGATTAATTGTTGAACTGATAAATGGATGATGATCTCCAAACACAACGACCATTGTCGGTTCATCTACTTTTGAAAAATAATCCACTAAAGCACCAAATAAAGCATCGCCATCTTGCACCCCTTTAGCGTGAATACTGGCTTCTTCTTTGACACTGTCTTTAAACAATGAACTATCACCGTTCACTCCTACTGTACCATTACTTGTATCATTATAAGGAGTATGGTTTTCCATAGTCACTGAAAAAGAGAAAAACGGCTGATTATTATTAGACTCATAACAATCGATGATTTTATTATAAACTTCTTCATCTGAAATATACCCTTTTTTACGGATTGCATTTTCTTCAAAATCTTCTTCTGTATAAAAATGATCAAATCCTAAAATCGGATATACTTTATCACGGTTCCAAAAAGTTCTTAAATAAGGATGAATCGCATATGTACTATATTGATTTTCTTTAAGCATTCCTACTAAACTATCACATCGATCTTTAATATAACGATCATAAGCAATGCTTCCAATTGGTAAATGGGCCATTGAATTACCAGTTAAAAATTCAAACTCACTATTTGCAGTTCCACCGCCAAAAATAGACACTAGCAAATTACCTTTAATGATATTTTCATTAGTTTGACTGATATTAGGAATTAATTCTTCATCAAAACTTAACCCCTCATTTGCCACTGTTATATCTGCAAAAGATTCAATCATGACTGCAATGATATTTGGCTTTTGATCTAAGGATACCGGAGGTTCTAGTTCCATTTGTTCTATTCGATCAATCACCTCATCTACACTGTCTTTAGAATAGTTGTCTGGCTTTTCAACTGTAATGTTTTTAAGATTCATAAAAAATGATAAAATAAAGCCATTTTCACGATAGTTTTTATCTTGATTCCAATCCATATTGGTAATTTTTAATGATTTTAATACTTGATTATTAAATGTCACACCAACTGTCAAAGAGGTTAAAACGACAAAAGTTAACGCTAAATATTTACCTCTAACACTTCTTTTTTGTTGTTTTCTAGCCGCTTTAAATTGCCAATATATAATACCAATTAAACAAAGTACACTTACAACAACCTGCCAACCGATTTTAAAATCTAATTCCGTCATCATACCGGCTGCTGCTTGCATGTTTAAAACATCCCACAAAACAACATTTTCACCTTTCATAAGTAACTTATAATAATTACATATTCCTATGATAATCAAAGTACCTGAAAAAATAATATTAGACCAATTTAACCGATTAATAATCAAATATAAAATAACTCCAATATTAACATAAATGATATAATTCATGACTAATACACGTTTATGTGAAAAAATCCACACCAAAGTATCGATTAAATCATTATTAGGGTGATTTAATAGTTCTACACACAACAACCCTATTAAAGAAACAATTAAGATACTTTTATATTCCTTAAACAACTCTAAAATAGTCGCCATGATTTTTTTAATTCTATCCATTTTCCCACCTCTTGAACAGTTTATCATATTTTCATAGGTTTACAAGTAACATAATAAACCATTCAACTAAAATGTATTTAAATATTGTTGCGGTCCGATTTGATATAAATCATTTCCTAAACAATCAATCACGACTGTTAAAGGCATTTTTTCCACGGTTAACTGACGAATGGCTTCTGCACCTAAGTCTTCAAAAGCAATTATTTTCGAACTTTTGACACACTCTCCAATATAAGCCCCAGCTCCACCAATAGCTCCAAAATATACTCCGGTATGTAACTTAATAGATTCTTTGACTTGATCATTTCGATACCCTTTACCAATCATCGAACGTAATCCTAAGCCAATTAAAATCGGTGCATAGGCGTCCATTCGACCAGAAGTCGTTGGTCCTCCACTACCAAAGACTCCGTTTTCTTTTTCAGGCGTTGGTCCAACATAATAAATGACTTGATCATTTAATTCAAAAGGTAAGGGTTGATTATTTTGAATTAACTCAATTAAACGTTTATGAGCAGCGTCACGACCGGTATAAATCACTCCCGATAACAACACTTGATCACCGACTTTTAACTGTTTTATTTTTTCTTTAGTTAATGGTGTATTTAATTCAATCATAATCTAACCTCCTTATGACGTGCAACATGACAACAAATACTCACGGCAATAGGCATTCCTGCAATATGAGTAGGATAAGTTTCAATATTTAAAGATAACGCTGTTGTTTTACCCCCATATCCTGCCGGTCCAATTCCAGTTTGATTAATAAGTTCTAGCAACTCATCTTCTAAACTAGCATAACGTAAATCTTGATGATGAGTTCCAGCTTTTCTTAACATCGCTTTTTTAGAAAGTAAAGCCACTTTATCAAAAGAACCCCCTATTCCAACTCCAATGACCATCGGTGGACAAGCATTAGGGCCTGCATCACGAACAACTTTTAACACAAAGTCCTTAATCCCCTCAATACCATCACTAGGCTTTAACATTTTAACCTGACACATATTTTCAGAACCAAAACCTTTAGGAGCTACAATAATATTAAATTCTTCACCTTCAACAATATCATAATAAATTAAAGCCGGCGTATTATCTTTTGTATTGATACGATCAAATACAGGTTCTAAAACAACCGATTTTCTTAAATATCCCTCTTGATAGCCTTCTTTTACCCCGTCATTAATGGCTTTTTCTAAACTTCCTCCCACAATATGAACATCTTGTCCCATTGTAATAAAAACACAAGCCATTCCAGTATCTTGGCAAATAGGTTTTTGTTTCATTTTAGCCATCATTGCATTTTTTTGTAGTATTGCTAATGTTTCTTTTGCAAGTTCGAATGTTTCTTCTTCAATCATTTGATTAAATATATCACTAACATCTTCAGGCAATTCGTTATTTGCTTGAATACATAATTTTTTAACTGTTTCTTTAATCACGTTCACTGATATTTCTCTCATAGTTTCACCCCTTTTTTCATTTTAGCAAATCTCTTCTATAAAAAAAAGAAGATTATATTCATCTTCTAATCAATTTAACTTCGTGTGATTTCAAATAAAGTATAATAACGAGAAGAAAGTAACTCCATTAACGTTAATAATGTATGTTTTCCATAATCGCCATTGCTTTTTGATCCTAGTTCAATCACATAATCAGCATATTTAACTTCTTCTAAAGAAGCATCGTGTGTAATGAACACAACTTTTGAATTCGCTTTTTTAATATAATGCATTGCTTTAGAGGCAGAAGAGGCAAAATGACCGTTGACTGAAATAATAATAGCAACTGATTCATCATCCAAATACTTTGCTGTTTCTAATTGTTTTTCATAATCAATATACGCAATTGTAAATTTGTCCATCATTAACAAATCCGCTTGCAAATGAAGTGCAGCACTATGTGAAAATTGTGTCCCGAAAAAATATACATTTTTCATATCATGAATTAATTTTAAAACGTCATCAATTTGTTCCCAATTTAAATACTCTACCATTTCACTTGTCGCTTGATTAATTTTTTCAACATATTCGAACGTCGCTTGATGTGGATTTTTTTTCATCATTGAAGTTGGTATTTTATTTGCTGAATGCATTAACGTTCTATATTTACGGTTACTTGCACAATCTTGCTTTAAATGAGCAAAGTTTTCATAACCGATTGTACGAGAAAATCTAGAAATAGTTGCCGGTGAAACAAAGCACACTTTAGCTAGTTCACTAATACCAATTGTGGAAATTTCCTCTAAATGATGAACCATATACCACGCAATATTATAATTGGTACTATTTTCATCTGCAGTATCTAAAAATACAATTAATCGATAATATAATCCTTTCACTATTCCACCCCTTTATCACATTATACACAATAATACAACAATTTCAAACAATTTTGTAAACGCTTTTATTCAACTTTTCTGTTTCATATTTTAGAAAAACAATACGCTTATTCAAAAACCTTGTTAAAATTAAAAAGAAAGGAGTCACTTTATGAAACGAAAATTTTTCTTTTTTGACATTGATGGGACTTTAACCGATCGTAATCCCGGTGGAAATGTCCTACCTTCAACGATCTCAACAATTAAAAAATTACAAGAACAAGGTCATATCGTTGCCATTGCCACAGGTCGTGATCATATTAAAGCATTACAATTTGCTTCAAAAATCAATATTCAACATATTGTCGCCGATGGGGGTTATAGTATTGTGATTGATGGCACCCTTAAACATTGTCACCCACTAAATAAACAAGATTGTTTAAAAGTAATTGAAGAATGTAATCAAAAAGATATTGGAATTTGTATTGTCAGTGATTTTAAAGAAAAGTGGTATTCTCATAATACACGCATTTACGATCAATATGAAACTCAACCTTACTTTGAAGTTACGGTGATTAAAAATCTGGACTATCACCAAGTTGAAAATTTTTATAAAGTTTATGTGGGAGTTCATCCCGGACAAGAAAAAGCAATCAATACTTTAATGCAAACAAAGTTACCTTATGTGCGTTATAGTCCCGGACATATTGAAATAGAACCAGATGATAAATATCAAGGGATTTTAGATATGCTAGGTTATCTAGGTGGTAACGAAGAAGATGTTGTTGTTTTTGGTGATGGTAAAAATGATATTAAGATGATGAGTCGTGCTAATATTTCAATTGCAATGGGAAATGCTATTGATGAAGTTAAAAATATCGCAACATTTGTGACAAAACGAAATGATGATGATGGCATTGAATTTGCTTGTAGACATTTTAAGTGGATTGATTAAATTAAAAGAAATAATGTAAAAGAAAAAACTCAAATCGCGTTTTAGCTAATCAATAAAAGCTTTTGACGATTTGAGTTTTTTATATTTTTTAAAACAAATAACAATAAGTAACACTAAATTAAATGGTCGCAGTTAAATTAAGTAAACTGTAAACTATCCACATCATCAAAATCCTACCATTATAGCCTAAGTTAAGAATCGGAAAATGAACTTCGCAATGCCTTTAAACTCATTTTCAAACGGAAGTAAAAAGTCTCTCACCTGAGCAAAAGTAAAATTTTCACCAAATCTCATTTGATCTTCCCCCCTTTACTTAATATCATCATACCATTTTATTTAAAATTCACCACCAACTTAGACTTTGAAATCTGTCAACTGCCACTTTACATTACATTGACACTAATAACTTTCTTAATAAATAAGAAGGGGTACAACTCCAAGCATGACAATAACTATTGACAATTTTTCCACCATAAGGAGAGGCATCTAAACACTCAGGATCAAATGCTTCAAAAAAAGTATCTGCTCCAAGTTCAACCATTTTTCCCCAATAATTTTCAATATGAACAAGTGCTTCTTGATTTAAACCACATTTAATCAACGCTTCAACATAATAATGATGTGCATAAGGAGTCAATAACTTCACTGCTTTTTCATCAAGATTTAATAAAATTTCTTGTCCTTGTTTTAAAGAAACTGCCCCTGCTAAAATCATATAAACTTGAGAAGCATAAGATACTTGCCCATTAACCACATACATCTTTAACTTTTGATCCCAATATTTTTGATGTGTTTTTTCTAAAGTCTCTTTACCTTTTGTGATTAACTGATGATAAAAATCATCTTCACCATTTAACACTTTATAAATTTCAGCCCCATCATTAAGTGCCATGACATAAGAAGCAAACATACAAATTGTTTTATCTAACCCATCTTGCCAATCGATAAACGGTGGATATTTTAACACACCTTTTTGATCAAATTCATTTAAAAAAGTCGTCGCCAATTCGATTTGATGTAAAGCAATAGGTAATAAATCTTTAAGTGTTTCTTTATCATTTGTATATAAATAATAATCTTTTAAAGTAGAAATAAACAACAGTGAATATTCAAAAATAAAAGTATCATCGGCAATTAAACGAGGACTAGTAAAAATACATGCACTCATTAATCCATCTTCTCTAGTTTGAGTAGCAAATAGATACAAACAACGTTTAACTAAATCCGTATTTTTAAAAGTAACGTAATTTGTTTTGGCTTGTAAATACAAATCCCCTAACCATAAACGACGATCACGTTTAGGACCATCTTCAAATACTTCCTGCATACAGTTTTGTAAAGTGTGGATTGCAACACGATCAATTTGTTGATACTTTTGATCATGAATGACTTCTACATTTGCTTCATCAACAGCAGAAACACTGGTACAACTCACCCCTTTAATCACTAATTGATATTTTTGTGAAGTATCAATGACACTTATTTTTAAAAATCTTAAAGCATAACGTCGAGGAAGTTTTAAAGTGATTGGATATTCATCGATATGAATATATTCCTCTTGCACCCACCCTTTACTAATCCAACCACAATAATCATTGATATCATCATCAAATTCTTCAAGTCTTTCTGCCATGTTTAATTTAATATACCCCGGTGCATCATAAGGACTTCCCTGATAATCAATTTTTAAAGTTAAATATCCTACTAAATGATTTTTAAAATCATAAATCACTTCGTCTCCCTTTTTTAACTGCTCAACTTTTCTAAACTGATGACTAGCTTTAATTTTTTGATGTTTTACTTCGATAATATGAGGCTTATCATTTACTTTTTCAATTAACTGTGGTTTTAATGCCTTCGCTTTATTTTCAAATTCTGTATGAGTAATCCTTTTCATGTTTTCCTCTTTAACTATTAATACCATAAATTTCAATCAATTAAATGATCTTCTCTCCTTTCATTTATTCAAATCTAATATTAGTTTGATATATCCTTTTAAAAAAAGCAATATATTTTTATTGAAATGTACTATCAAATCACGGTATTATATTAATAATGAAATGAGGGAATAAAATGATTAAAATAGAACGTACAAGTGTAATGAATTTTGAAAATGCGATTCGTGGTGCACGTAATCCAATGAACAGTTGGCATCGTCAAGATTCTTATTACGATGAAAAAGGAAATTTTATCTTTGGTGAAAATGATTTAAACTTAGCCAAACGTTTAGCCCATGCCGGTAGTGACCATCGTAAATTTATGCGACAAATTTTTGTTTCAGTAGACTTTACTGCCCCTTTATATTGGTGGAAAGAATTTGATACTTATAAAGTGGCAACAGTGGCAAATTCAACTTCAACAATGCATAAAATTGCTTCAAAACCATTTAGTTTAGATGATTTTTCACATGATCATATGAACGAAGTGGCTTTACATTCATTATCTCAAGTCATTGAAGCACTTGAACACTTACGCCAAGATTATTTAAAAACAAAAGACAAAACCACATGGTATAGTATGATTCAACTTTTACCAAGTTCATACAACCAAATGCGTACAGTAACCATGAACTATGAAAGTTTAGTCAACATCTACCACGCTAGAAAAAATCATAAATTAAACGAATGGCATGAAGTATGCGATTGGATTAAATCACTACCTTATGCAAATGATTTAGTTACTTTTGAAAATGACTAAATCATCACTCATCTAAACCTATTTAATTCAAATGAATAAAAAAACAATGAAACCCCTTAACCACGCAATGGATTTCATTGTTTTTATTTTATTCTATTATCTAATCCAAATCTTCACCATTTGTTTCAATTACTTTTTTATACCAATAGAAACTATCTTTCTTATATCGTTTAAACGTTCCTGAACCATCATCATTTTTATCAACATAAATAAAACCATAACGTTTTTTCATTTCGCCAGTTGATGCTGATACTAAATCGATACACCCCCAATAAGTGTATGCCAATAAATCAACCCCATCTTCAATTGCTTGTTTCATTGCTTTAATATGAGCTCTTGTATATTCAATACGATAAGGATCATGAATTGTACCATCTTTTTCTAATTGATCAATTGCCCCTAATCCATTTTCAACAACCATTAAAGGTAATCCATATCGACCATATAATTCATTTAAGAAATAACGAAGTCCTTTTCCATCAATACTCCAACCCCATTTACTATATTCTAAATAAGGATTTTTAGCACCGGTTGAAAAATTACCAACAGCTTTTTCTGCTTTTTCATTAACTGTTATACAATTTGTGGAATAGTATGAAAAAGTAATCATATCTACTTTACCATTTTCTAAATCAACAAAATCTTGTGCAATGGTTTCTAACTTAAAGTTTAATTCGTCCCATAATCTTTGAGCAAAGTATGGGTATTTTCCTTTTGCCATTGTATCAAGACAATAGTAACAATCTTCTTGCGTGCGTTTTTGACAAGCAATAATATCATCTGGGTGACAAGTCAGTGGATAATTACATACGCCTCCAAGCATTGCTCCGACCATCATATTTTCATCAATTTCATGAGCTGCAATCACTGCTCTTGCACTCGCTACAAATTGATGATGCATTATTTGAAGAGCATCATGAACTAATTCAATTGGATAATTAGGCATAAAATTTCTTAACAATAGTGGTGAGTTAATTTCATTAAAAGTCAACCAATATTTAACTAACCCTTTGTATTCCTTAAACACTACTTTACAATATTTTTCAAATAAATCGATTAATTCACGATTTTTCCAACTTCCCATTTGTTCTTCTAAATAAGCAGGCATATCATAGTGAAATAATGTCACTAATGGTTCAATGTTGTACTTTTTCAACTCTTTAAACACATTTTTATAAAAATCTAATCCGGCTTGATTAGGTTTTTCTTCAATACCAGTTGGGAAAATTCTCGCCCATGAAATTGACATTCTGAAAATTTTAAATCCCATTTCAGAAAATAATTGAATATCTTCTTTATAGCGGTGATAAAAATCTATTCCATCATGACTAGGATAATAGTATCCATCTATTACTGTACGAGTTGCACCTAAGGGCATTGGTCTAAACATTTGTGTCTTACCAAATTCTCCCTCTTTTGTTTTATAAGTAATATAACGAGGTTCACTCACTGTTCCGGCAGTAGTCGCATCTGAAACAGTCATTCCCTTACCATCTTCATTCCATGCACCTTCACATTGATTGGCTGCAACAGCGCCACCCCATAAAAAATTCTTTGGAAAACTCATCAATACTTCCTCCTATCTAATCACTTTCAACATATTTTCACCAATTTCATGGTGATCTAAATCAACTTCTAAAACATCTAAGTAATTTGAACTATTTGTAATTAATACTGGAATTTCACATGAATATCCCGCTTCTTCAATTTTATCTTTATCAAAACTTACTAAAAGTTGACCTTTTTGAACTTTGTCCCCTTGATTAACATGAGCACTAAAATATTTCCCTTCTAAAGCAACTGTATTAATTCCAATATGAATTAACACTTCTATCCCCTCATTGCTTTCAATTCCAATAGCATGTTTTGTTGGAAATAACGTTTTTATAATTCCATCACACGGTGCATAAACTTTTCCATCATCAGGGATAATTAAACACCCCTTTCCAAGTGCTCCGCTTGCAAAAGCATCATCTTGAGTTGTAGTGAGTTCTTTAATTACACCATTAGTAATCATTTCTAAATTCACAACATCTAAATGTGTCGTATTTGAAACTACTTCTTGTTGATCAGTATTTTTCGAATCTTTTAAATAATCATAATCTGAATCTTTATATAACATTAATCCTAACGCTAATGAAATCACAAATGGAATAACTGCCATGAGCACAATACCAATAAAGTTAGGTGATACTGGATCAATAAATCCTAGTAATCCAATAATTCCCATTCCTGCATAAGAGAACATTTTTAAATTAGCTAATGCGACAACTACCCCTCCAACTGCACCACCAATACAATTGATGACAAACATTTTTTTACGAGGTAATGTTACACCATAAGTTGCCGGTTCTGTCACTCCAAAAATTGAAGAAATAAATGCCGGTAAGGCAATTGATTTTAATTGTAAATCTTTAGTACGTAAATAAACTGCTAAAACAGTTCCTACTGTCGCAAAAGAAGCCGGATATGAAAAAGCTAACATTTGACTAGGATTTCCAGCAATTAAATCCATAAAAGCAATCACAGTTAAAACTCCATGAACACCAAACATTACAAACACTTGCCATAAACCACCTAGTAATAGACCAGCAATTAGAGGTGAAAATTCACAAATTGAAGTTAAAACAGTATTTAACCCTACTCCAATTAAATTTGCAATTGGTCCAATCACAATAAAGGTTAAAGGAAATGAAATCAGCAATGTTAGTAAAGGTGTCATAAACCCTTTAATATTAGTAGGTAAATGTCTATCTACAAATTTATATAAAGGGGCAGCAAATATCATCCCAAATAACACTGGCATAAATGTTGCCGTGTAAGTTGTATTAACAGTTAATCCAAAAATATTAACATCTACATTTTGTATAGCAGGATAACAAAGTGCCGCTGCTAAAATCAATCCAAAAAAAGGATCAATTTCAAATTTCTTTGCTAAGTTATAACCTAACATTAACGGTAAAAAATAGAAAAAACAATCACCTGCGGCATTTAATAACATATAAATACCAGATTCTGTACTTAATCCTGCAATCGCTAAAATGACAGTTAAACCTTTAATAATCCCACAAGCACATAAAAGATTTAATAACGGGCCCATCCCACCCATAATGACTTTTAAAGAACGATTAACAAAACTTTCTTTTTTTTGAGATTTTTGATTTTTTTCAACTTGTGTGTCAATTCCAAGTTGTCGACATACTTCATCATAAACATCAACAACATGTTCTCCTATGACAACCATATATTGACCTATTGATTTGACTACCGTAATGACATCTTCCATACTTTTTAAAACATCATCATTTGCTTTTGATTCATCTACTAATCTAAAACGTAGACGTGTGACACAATGTGTTAAACTTTCTACATTATCTTTGCCTCCAACATTTTCAATAATCTTTGAGGCTAATTTTGAATAATCTTTCATTTTTTTCTCCTCCTTATCGAGTATTTCACTCATTTGAAGGTTTAGCCAACTTAATGTTACCATCCACTTTTAGAATGTTAATCTTGATTTTGACTTTTATAAATCACGCGCTCAATATGAATGGTTAAATATAACTTTTCTTCATTAGACAATCCATATTGATACTTGTTATAAATAAACGTCGCAATTCGTTGAACACAAGCATAAGATGAAGTGTATTTTACTTTCACTATTTCTAATAAGTCATCATCATCGCTATTTGAAATCGTTTTATTTGATAAAAGCCTCTGAGCAAAAAACTTTAAATGCGTAATAAAGCGATAGTAATAGACAGAATCGATATCAAATTCTATTGAAAAATGATACTTCACAATATTAGAAATTTCTTGCATAATTTTTGTAATCTCCAATGTTTGACGCATATTCGCTTCGTCCATCTTCGCATTAACAATATGCAAGGCAATAAATGCAGCTTCATCAATAGGCAAAGAAACATCAAACCTTTCTTTAACCATCTCCAGTGCTTTTAATGAGAGGTGGAATTCTTCTTCATAGAATCGCTTAATATCCCACAACATTGAATTTGTAATCGTTATACCTTCTAAAAATCGTTCAACTGCCGTATATAAATGATCACTTAATGAAATATAAATTGTATCATTAATTTTACTTCCCGATTCTAATTTAATCATCTTAATCATTTCATCAGCTAATTCAAGATATTCTAAAGGAATATTAGAAACAATTTGTTGAAAATGTTGATTTTCCTTTTTATCTTTTAAAACAAAAACTTTATTAATCGCCTTCTCTTCAATTTCATCACCGATTTTTTTCTTAAATGCAATTCCTTTACCACATACCACTTGTTCAATCCCTTGTTGATCTTGAATAATGACAACATTATTATTTAAGATACGATGTATAACCATTACTTTACCTCCCTTCAACAAAATAAAACCTATTTGCAAATAGCAAAAAGAACCAACACAGGCTTTCTTTTTAACTATTAACAAATAGGTTTAGCTTGAATTAACAATTACCATCCTAAAACGCTTACATTATAACATCTATAAAATAGTGTGTCAATACTTACAAAAATATCATTTCACACTATTTTTATCCTAATTGTCGTGCAATTTTGATCATTGACGGATAAGTTTCTTTTAAGAAATCTTGATATCCACAATAATGATCATCAAAATAAGAAATATTCATGCGTTTACAATTACCATGACAAATTTCCACAAAAGCACACTTTTGACAAAGTGGTGACTCACGTTTTTCTTCTTTTAAAAATTGATCCAATAATTTATTTTTCGCAAGTTCTCCTAATGTATTTTCGTTGATATTACCAATACAATACTCATCTAAGACATAAAAATCACAAGGATAGATACTTCCATCACTTTCTACCACGTATTGTGGAGAACAAAAACCTAACATTCCACAAACTTGTGGTGGAATACTTTGATACATTGGAATAATGTTATCAAATAAAGAAACACTCATGACATTTCCTAATTTTAAATCAGCTTCCCATAGTTTATAAAAACTTTTATAAAAAGAAGCAAATAATTGTGGCGTTAAAGCATATTCATCTTCTTGAACAGTTTGGTTTAACTTAGGAAGACATGGAATGAGTTGAACATAATTTAATTTTTGTTGTTTATAAAATTTATATAATTTTTGAGGGTGTTTGGCTAAAGAAGCCGTTAAAACAGTTAAGACATTATATTCGATTTGATTTTTTTCCAATAAACGAATATTATCTAAAACTTTTTTAAAAGTAGGATTTTCTTTTAAATCCAAGCGATAGAAATCATGATTTTCACGATACCCATCTAATGATATTCCCACTAAAAAATGATATTTTTTAAATAACGACACCCATTTTTCATCTAATAATATTCCATTAGTTTGAATGGAATAAGTGACATGATGATAATCTTTTTTATACTGATCGACCATTTTTGCAAATGTTTCAAAAAAAGTCAATCCCGCCATTGTCGGTTCTCCACCTTGAAAAGCAAAAGTCACCATTGTTTCTTCGTGATAAGATAATGCCTTTGTAATTAAATTTTTCATCGTTTCATCATTCATTACACCAAACGAAGGTGTTTTTCGCTGATTTGAAATATCATTATAAAAACAATATTTACACTTTAAGTTACATAATGATGAAGCTGGCTTAATTAAAAATGATAAAAATTTCATAACCATTCTCCTCGTTTTTGATATAGAACTATATTAACATAGTTTAATTTAAAAACTGTTTATTTTCAATTTATTTAAATCTTTTTCAATCATTAAATTCTTTTTAATTTCTTAATAGAATCTTTCCCCCTTTAACACCTAAATGTAAATATATCTGATTTACAATAATCGTGTAAAGGAAGTGTTAAAGATGAAATTTATCAAAAATATAATATTCTTATTTTTAATCATTGGAATTGTCGCATTGTTTTTAATTATTAAACCAGATTATGCATTTATCTTAAAACAACAATTAACAGCGCGTAAATCTATTACACTAAAAGAAATTTCATTTACAAATGAACAACTTCAAAATATTCCTATCGAAGATTCAAAAATAACCCAAAACACTCATTTAATGTTAATTAATCAACAATATCCAATTCCTGAAACTTATTCATTAGACTTAGTTAATTATAAAGAAAGTGATATGTATTTAGAAGCCTCAATTACCGATGCATACACTCAATTAGTCGAAGCTACAATGCAAAAGACAAATGAACCACTTTATATTATGAGCAGTTATCGTGATCGTCAAAAACAAATAGAACTCTATAATGAAGATCCTAAAGTTACCACTTTGCCCGGAACAAGTGAACATGAAGTTGGAAAAGGGATTGATGTTTATACTTACCAATATGCCGGTATGAGCTTTTTAAAATCTAAAGCAGGACAGTTTGTCAATACTGATCTAGATGATTATGGCTTTATTATTCGTTATCCATTCAATCATCAATCACATACCAATATCACTTATGAACCATGGCATATTCGCTATGTAGGTCTTCCACATAGTCAAATTATTACCCAAAATAGATGGTGCTTAGAAGAATATATCCATCATTTAAAACTCGGTGTATTTTATGAAGTGGATAATTACATCATTTCAAAACAAAACGGTTCAACATTTCAAATTCCTCTTGATGCTTCTGAAATATCTATTTCTTTAGATAATACAGGTTCTTATATTGTAACTTGTAAAATAGAGGAATTGCATTAATACAATTCCTCTAAATGTTGATCTTTATAACGATAGGCTAATAATAAAATGGAAACTGCCCCTATCCATGCAGTGATTTCTGCATAATAAATCCCATCTTCAGCAAGTAACATCGGTAAAAAAATAGCGACTAAAACACGCATCACTAATTCCGCAATTCCTGAAACCATTGGCCAAAATGTATCTCCCATACCTTGAAGTGAAGAACGATATATATGAAGTGTATAAAGCACTGGTAAAAATAAACACATTGTTAATAAATATTTATATGCAATCGCAAGCACTTGACTGACTTGTGTTGGATCACCGGAAACAAATAAATGTAATACCACTTTACCAAAAGGCACCATAATTAACGCTAAAACAATTGAAATACTTACATTAATTTTCCAAGCTACTTTTGTTCCTTTACGAACACGATCATATTCTTTTGCTCCTAAATTTTGACCAACAAAAGTCGCCACTGAATAACCAAAAGAAACACCGGCAAGTTCTAATAACCCATACAATTTATTTGTCGCTGTAAATCCTGCCACAAAAATAAAGCCAAAGCCGTTAACAACCGATTGAACGACCATACCTCCAACTGAAATGACGATATTTTGAAAAGCAGTTAGTGACCCTAATCGTACTAATGTTTGAACTATTTTTAACTCAAGTTTCCAATCTTCTTTATGCATTTTTAAAATATCTATTTTTCTCAATACATTAAAACAAAATATACTTGAGAAAATTTGAGCAATCACCGTCGCAATTGCAGCACCAGCAACTCCCATTTGAAAAACCATTACAAAAAGTAAATCTAAAGCAATATTGATTAAAGCAGCTATAATCATTGCATAAAGTGGCGTTTTACTATCCCCTAAAGCTCGTAAAATTGAAGAAAACAAATTATAAAAAGTAATCACAATAATACCGGAAAAAACAATTCTTAAATAAGTGAGTGATTGATTAATAATATTACTAGGCGTATTCAACAACAATAAAATAGGCTTAGCAAATACTAAACTCAATATCGTTAAAACGACTGCCATTAAAATTCCTAATTTAAAAGACATCGCTACACTTTTTCTTAATTCATCGGCATTTTGTGAACCAAATTTTTGAGAAACTAAAATTGAAAACCCTTGTGTAAATCCCATAATAATTCCTAAAATCATCCAGTTCAACCAATCGGCTGCCCCTAAAGCCGCCAACGCTTCAACTCCAACCCCTTGTCCAACGACAATAGTATCCACCATTGAATATAACTGTTGACACATATTTCCTAACATCAATGGTATTGCGAAAGTAAATATTAAACGACTAGGTTTCCCAGATGTCATATCTTTAACTCTTGTTGCCATAAAATTCCTCCATTCCCTCTTTAATAAATTCACTCAGCATCGCATTAGTTTTAGTAAACTCTTCTCTTTGTTTAGAAGTTAACTGACTAAAAGCCTTCATTTCTATTTCATTTAACTGACTAAAAAGTTCATGACAAAATTGTTTCCCGCTCATCGTTAAAGTGATATACACATTTCGATGATCTAATGAGCAAATTTCCTTATCAATATATCCCTTATGACTTAAATTATTAATCATACTTGAAATCGTTTGCTTTGGTAATGATAATAACGAACAAATTTCTTTTTGTGTTAATTTTAGTTGACTTTCATAAATTAAACGTAAAACACTTAACGAAAAATTACTTAACCCATATTTAAGGGCAAATTGTGTATATAACCTTTCAACATTAATCCACTGCAAATTCCACGCTTCAATTTGTTTATTTACATTTTCGCTCATATATTCTCCTTTTCAATTAGTCTGTTATCAGTCTAATTTTAACATAACCACTAAACTTGTGTAAATAAAAACTTATGCAAACAAAAAAGGATATGGGTTTATTGTTGTAATGTAAATCATATCCTTTGTTATTATAAATAACTATTATACTCCTTGAATTAATTCAATTTCTTTTTTAACACTTTCTTTTAAAGCAATAAAGTGTTGACGATCAAAATTCGCACCCTGATCTATTAATTCAATTAATTCATCATACTTTTCAACCGCTAATTTTAAAGATGCCAGTTTAATATCGTAATCAAGTTCATCATGTGCAGATTGAACAATTTGATTAATTAATTTATATTTTTGTTTAAATAACTCATCATAATCTATTTTTTTCTTCTTACTAAATAATCCCATACAACTTCCTCCACTCTTTATTTAAAACATTATAACACAGTTTCACAATATTGACTTAAAAAATAATCTCTGTTCCTTTGATTTAAACGATTAATATTACATTTTAGTGATGATTAAAAATTTAATTGCACTTTTCATGAATTAGAAAATAAAAAAGTAGCCTGGCTACTTTTTATCGTTTAGATTTTAAGTTTTTAATATCTCCATAAATCGGTGTACCCAGTCCAAAACCACCACTCACCGCTAGTACTTGTCCAGTTGTATAACGTGATTCATCACTTGCGAAATAAACAACTGCATCGGCAATTTCTTCAGGCTCACCCATACGATTAAATACTGTATGTTTTAAAAACATATCATTAAATTGTTCACTCATATTTCCCTTAACTGCATCTGTGGCAATCATCCCCGGTAATACTGCATTACAACGAATATTATATCCCCCTACTTGTAAAGCAATATTTTGAGTTAAATAAATAATCGCTGCTTTTGACACACCATAACCAATACGTGATACATCAGGAACTAACCCTCCAATTGAAGAAATGTTAATAATACTTCCTGAATTTCGTTTAATCATATGAGGTAACACTGCTTGTGTAGTTTTAAACACACTCGCTAAATTAATATCCATTGTTTCCATAAAATCTTCATATTTCGTATTGACGATATCTAAATCAGTTTGTGGATTTGATGTTCCAAAGTTATTCACTAAAACATCGATTCTTTCATGTAATGTGATGACTTCATCTACCATTGTTTGATAAGAATCATATTTAGACGCATCACAGTAAACCACATGAACACGATACCCTTGTTGATTTAATTCTCTTGCTAATTCTTTTGCTTTTTGTGTATTTCTTACTGCCATATACACAATTGCCCCTGCTTTTGCACACGCTTCGACAATTGCATAACCTATTCCTCGAGTTGAAGCAGTTACAATTACAACTTTATCTTTTAAACGCATAGCGTATCCCTCCTTTAGTATAGATTTATTATAGTCTATTTTAAAGTTAATTAGACACGATATGCTTTTTTATTTTTAATTATAAAGTGTTAATTATGGTGACTGAAAATTTTTCCATTTTCAACTTTATACATTCGATCAAAATAATTCAAATACTCATCTTTTAAATTATGACTAATCATTATAATTGTTTTATCACTATTTTTTAAAAACATCTCTACAAAATAATCTCTATTTTTAATATCTATTGACATAAAGGCTTCATCTAATAACACAATAGGAGTATCAATAATATAACTTCTAATTAAACTTACAATTTGTTGTTCTCCATTACTTAACAAACTACAATTTTCTACTTTCATTAAACTATTAATTTTCTCATTAGGATTTGTTTTTAAATAATCATTTAACTTCTCTAATGTATAAGTATTAAACATAGTGATATTGTTAATGAATGAAGTGTGATAAATATGATTTCCTCGATACACTCCACTAATTAATTGACTTAAATCTAATGAATGATAGTCCTGATGATCGATTGTTATTTTGCCTTTATCCATTTGAATTTGTTTATTTAATAAGTTAAATAGTGTCGATTTACCCGATCCACTCTCACCATATAATAAATACTTCTTTCCTTTTTCAAAAAGTACATGAACATCTTTCATTTTAAAATCTTCAAGTGTTAAATCTATATCTTTTAATTCTAATTCATTAAATTCTTTAATTGCTTTAGATGTACTAAACTCTCTTTTTAAAATAAACTCATCTTTAGTTATTACTTTTTTAATGGCATTAATTTCATTAATATCATCTATAATATATCGAATAGGCCATATAAACTGTTTAACATATGTTAAAGAAGCACTTAATGTTCCAACTGATACAACTTTCATCAATAATAAAATACCTGCAATCAAAAAGGCTGAAATATCTAATAAATACATAACAAAACCATTAAATACTATTGTAAATGCTTTATATACACCATATTGTAAATAAGCATCTTTTAATATATTTGAAAAATTATCAAAATACTTCATGACTTTGTTTTTAGTCATTTTATTTGTTAAAGCAAACCCACTTAACAAATCACTTTCAACCTCTAATAATTCTCCTGCTTTTTGTAAATGATTGGCTCTTTTTTGTGATAACTTCTCCCCCGTTAATTTAGGTAACCATAAACTAAGTAAAGAACAAACCATAATCACTGATGCGATATAGATATTTAAAAAATAAACCATATACACCCCATAAATCAATATCATAAACACTGATTTAATCATATCAATTACCTTTTCAAAATATTGATCTGAAATAGCGGTAATATCATTAGAAAACACAGAAAGATATTCTTCTTTTTGGAAATGGTGATAATCTTGATAATTAAAATTTAAAATATGGTTCATTAAATCATATCGCATATCTCTTTCTAAACAAACTGTTCTTTTCCATGCATAATATTGACTTAAATATTGAAATAATAATCCTAAAACAACAACAAATAAATAACTTAACACAAGCATGATAAATATCTTGATGGTAAAGTTTTGATAATGATCAAAAAGGTATTTAATAATAATCGGGATCATTCCAATAAATATCGTATATAAATTAGAACATATAATTTCTAATATAATATATTTTTTATTATCTTTTAAATATTTCTTCATTTTATCACCTCACTAAATCTTATATTTCATCTATCGGTAGGGAGGTGCGGACAATTTCTTGGACCAAAAGGAACAAGGAGAAGAAAAACATGGCATATACGGAACAAGAAAAAGAACGAGCTCTCGCCCTATAT
>JAGZJH010000072.1 GCA_018365815.1 Erysipelotrichaceae bacterium | reverse complement strand
AAACTTGAATTTAGCTTAATTAATAAGTCCAAGAAATTGTCCGCACCTCCTAGTGTCAAGAATTTTGTGTAAATTCTATCTTAATCACTTTAATAAAATCAGTTCTTTTTTCATTATTACTGAAACCATTGGTCTCTTGTTGTTTGCGAAATCCTTTGTGTATTCTGCTCATGAATTTTTCATTGTATTGCTCAAACTGTGATACCAAATATTTTTCCATTGACTGCTCTGTTGGAAACTGTTCTTTTGCTTTGAATTTCCTTTTTATCTGTTTGTTTACTCCTTCGATTAAATTGGTTGTATAGATACTTGCTCTTACTTCTTTTGGATATTCATAATATGTAAACAGATGACTATTGTTTTCTAATAATTTGATAACTTGTGGATATTTCCTTTTCCTCTTCTCTTTGAAATCTATCAACTTTTTTTCTGTTTCTTCTTTATTTTTTGATTGATATACTTCTCTAAATTCATCAAGAATTTCATTAATTGACTTTTCTAACTCGCTTCTCAAAAGTTCAGTAACAGCTTGTTCAAAAAGAGGTAAATTATTGTCATTAGTAAATAGATTTTTCATTAAAGATGTAGTGAAATAGTTCATGGGTATATTCCTTTTGTAAGTTGTTTTTGATTGAACTATTTTTACTAAAGGTATACCCTTTTTGCTATACATTTTAAAATTTATTTGCACAAAATATTTTATACTATCTTAAAATGTAACTAGATAAAATTAAATATTATATATAATATAAAAATTACTCTTAGAATTTATCATTGCAGTGCAGTCAAATGTAACCAAAACAAATTTTGAATAGATATAGTAATATTTAAAGCCTTGAATTTAATAAGTATTGATTAAGAATGAAAACCAATTTTTTCTTTTTTTAATTAACTATGACATAGGTCAAAATTAATCGTTGTATTTAAACTTTATAAGAGAATAGATAGATTTTACCATTCTATTTTATTAATTATCATTTCCCTTTTAAATGAGCAAGTAAGCAATCTCTTTTTAACTTTACTTAAATAAAATGTATTTAAAGTATATTTATTTTAATAGATGAATATAGTGTAATATGAAGTGGAAACTTCTAATTAAATTAGAAAGAATAAAAGAAAGGGGAAAATGCATGAAGTTTTTAGAAGAAAAGTTTGTACCTTTAGCAGCAGCTTTAGGTTCACAACGTCATTTAGTGGCAATTCGAGATGCTTTTATTGTAATTATGCCGGTAACAATAGTTGGATCAATTGCTGTACTAATTAATAATATTCAAGGGATATTTGCTGAAGATGGTTTAAATATTCCAGCCATTCAAGAAGGATATACAAACTTCATTACTTCAACAGGAATACAAGAAGTAATGAACGCCATTAATAAAGGTTCTATCAATATGATGGCAATTTTATTAGTGAGTGCCTTAGGATACAATATGGCTAAAGGAATGCAAGGAGATGGAATTGCTTCATCAATTGTATCAATGACTTGTTATTTAGCCATTGCTCCTGCTGTTCAAACACTATCAAAAACCTATTCATGGCAAGAAAATATTAAATCAGTTGAAATAGGTGTGAAAGATATTGCAAGTGGAGGATTAGCTTGTAATAAATTAGATGCCAACGGAATGTTTGTTGCAATGATTTTAACAATCATAGTTACAGAAATATTTGTACGTTTATCTTTTAATGATAAATTAAAAATTACCTTACCTAAAGGGGTTCCACCTGCTGTTGCTAATTCATTTACAGTATTAATTCCAGCAATTATTACTGTTATCGTAGTTGTTGCAGTTGGAATATATATTAATCGTATTTTTAAACAAGATATATGGCAAATTATTACTAAGTTTGTTTCTACACCTTTAACAAGTGTTGCTGATTCATTAGGAAGTGCGTTTATCATTTATTTCTTAATTAATTTCTTATGGGTATTTGGTTTGCATGGGGCAAATATTGTTGGGGCAGTTACTTCACCAATATTAAGTCCATTAGGTACTGAAAATACACAGGCATTTGAAGCAGGCTTACCTGTTCCAAATATTATTAATGGAGTAGGTATTTATAACTCTATTGGGGGATCTGGTTGTACGTTGGGTTTAATTATTGCAGTAATACTTTTTGGAAAAGTACAAGCAGAAAAAACAGTAATAAATATATCCATAGCTCCGGGTTTGTTTGAAATTAATGAACCTATTACTTTTGGAGTACCTATTGTAATGAATCCTATTTATATGTTACCTTTTATTGTAGGTCCTGTAATATTAGCTGTAGTTTCTTATATTTTAATGGATTTAAATATTATTGAAAGAGCAGTCTTAGGAGCTCCATGGGTTACGCCTCCAATTTTGTATGCTTTTTTGGCAACTGGTGGAGGAATTAAGGCAGCTATTTTCCAAGTGATTGAAATTGTATTTTTAGTATTGTTATGGACACCATTTGTAATGATTTCAAATAAACAAAATAATTAGAAGTAGAAAATAGACAAAGGATTGTAAAGATAGTGCATCATAAATTCTTTAGTCTATTTTTTTTAATTAACTCTTGATTAAAGCGCTTACAAGTGGTATATTAATTATGGACGAAATGATAGGTGATGAGGAGATAACTTATCGATGTTTACCTTGAGCAAGTAAACAATAAGTAGTCTAATAGGAGGAGACAAACAATATGAAATTTTTAGAAGAAAAATTTGTCCCTATGGCCGCAGCGCTAGGATCACAAAGGCACTTAGTGGCGATTAGGGATGCATTTGTTGCTATCATGCCAGTAACAATTGTAGGTGCGATAGCGGTATTGATTAACAACATTCAAGGGATTTTTGCT
>JAGZJH010000025.1 GCA_018365815.1 Erysipelotrichaceae bacterium | reverse complement strand
AACATTAGCTTCATAAAGAAAAATGAAGTTGTTCTCTTCGACAACTTCATCAAAAACATTTTTAATTATTTCATCTGTCTACTTGACAAGGGCGGTTCAGGGCCAATCCTTTTTTAACTTTAAAAATTAAACAAGACTTTATATTTAATTATTAATTCCATGATGAGAAACATATGAGTTTTCATTAATAGCTTTAAATTGATAACCACGCACACGATAGTATTCAATAATTGCTGGAAGTGCTTCGATTGTGGTATTTTTCGCATCGGTATCATGAAATAAAATCATAATTTGATTAGCGTTAGAATTTGTCGCACTTTTAATGATTTTTTGAACTGGTACGTTATTACCATCAGCATCAGCACTCCCTACATTCCAATCATAATATTCATATCCTTTTAAATGAACTGCCTGCGATAAATCACTCATAATTCCTTTGGTATAGTTTGCTGAAATAGTATTTGAACTTCCACCTGGAAAACGAATATATTTAGGCACATAGCCAATTTGATTTTTAACTACTTCACCGATTTGATTTAAGTCATTAAAATAACTTTCTTTAGAAGCATAGACATTACTATAATTATGAGAATAACTATGTAGACCAATTGTATGACCTTGTTGATGAGCTTCTTTGATAAGGTGATAATATTGAGGGTTTGTACCAATCACAAAAAATGTTGCTTTGATGTTGTATCGGTTTAAGACTTCTAATACTTTACTGGTATTATGTGAAGGACCATCATCAAAAGTTAAATAAACCGTTTTATTTTGGTCAGTTACAACTGCCTTGACTGTGACATTTTGCGTGATGGAAGTTTCATTTTTGTTTTTATCAGTGGCGGTGTAATAAATTTTATAAACGCCAGGTGTGTTAAAATCAATTTCATCACTATTGATTGTTAAAGTGGGGTTAGTGTCACGATCATCACTCACTGTTACATTTTTGCTAAAATCCGCCTTTTCACCAACAAACAATGTATAATCTTTCGTTCCGGTAATAGTTGGTGGGGTAGTATCTGGTGGAAGAACAGTGATTTTAGTTTGTTTTTCAGTGATATTTTTTCCTTCATCTTCAACAAGAATACTGATCTTATATTCCCCTGGGGTATTAAATGTATAATCCTTTTTTAAACGAACTGTTGTTTTTGTATTATCTACAATGTCACTTACTAAACTATTAGGATCAAGGGTTTCATTTTGTTCAAGTGCCCCTTCATGAATATTGAATTGTGGAGCGATGGTATCTTTAATATTAACTTGATAGGTATAGGTTTTGTTTTTATACTTGCAATGAATGGGATAAGTGCCTAGTGTAGTTAAATTTAACTGACTATCATCAATTGATAATAATTGTGGGTTAAGTTTGTTCAAATTTTTAATGTTACTTTTTGTATCATAGGCACTATTAATTTCAACATCAATATTTTTTTTGGTAAATTTAACTTTAGGCTGAAATAATATAAAAGCACCTATGATTAAATTAATAATAATTAATAATGAGATAAAAAATGCTGCTTTTTTGTGTTGTTTTTTCATATTCTTCCTCCTAAATTTATTATAGGATAATTTGTCGAAAAATAATATTAAAATGCTGAATTAAATATAAAAAAATAAGATAATCAAATAAGCACTTGAAAATTTAAAAAAAGTAATATATAATCTCATTAATTCATAGAAAAAGAGGAGTAAATAATTGACTATTTCAGAGAGAAAACGGTGGGTGCAAGTTTTTATAGGAGATTATTGAAGGCTACTTTGGAGAAGTTCGTAAGACTGCGTTAAAGTTTTAATTAAGGGCATAGCAATGCTATGAAATAGGATGGTACCGCGACAGAGTCGTTCCTAGTTTTAGGAATGGCTTTTTATATTTTAAAGGAGGAGTTATTATGAAACAATTAACCGGAAATCAAGTCAGAGCATTATTTTTAGAGTTTTTTAAAAGCAAAGGACATAAAGTTGAACCTAGTCATTCATTAATTCCTAATGAAGATCCAACTTTACTTTGGGTCAATAGTGGGGTGGCAGCATTAAAAAAATATTTTGATGGAACCATTACACCTGATGTTCCACGTATTACTAATGCACAAAAATCAATTCGTACAAACGATATTGAAAATGTCGGAGTTACTGCAAGACATCATACATTTTTTGAAATGTTAGGGAATTTTTCAATCGGCGACTATTTTAAAACAGAAGCTATTGATTTTGCTTGGGAATTTTTAACTGATGAAAAATGGTTAAGCTTCGATAAAGATAAATTATATATTACTGTTTATGTTGATGATCATGAAGCATATGATTATTGGGTAAATGTTAAAGGGGTAGATCCAACTCATATGTTAAAAACACCGGGAAATTTCTGGGAAATCGGTGAAGGACCATGTGGACCGGATTCAGAAATCTTTTATGACCGTGGTGAAAAATATGATCCTGAAGGATTAGGCACTAAATTATTTTATGAAGAATTAGAAAATGATCGCTATGTTGAAATTTGGAACTTAGTATTTTCACAATTCAATGCTAAACCTGAATTACCAAGAGAACAATACCCTGAATTACCACAAAAAAATATTGATACTGGAATGGGGTTAGAGCGTATTGTCAGTGTCATTCAAAATGGTGAAACAAATTTTGATACAGATTTTTTCTTACCAATTATTCATGAAGTTGAAAAATTAGCGAATGTAAGTTATGAACAAGATAAAATGGCTTATCGTGTGATTGCCGATCATATTCGTACCGTAACATTTGCACTTGCTGATGGGGCTGTGTTTGATAATGAAGGTCGTGGATATGTTTTAAGAAGAATTTTAAGACGTGCAATGCGTTATGGTAAAAAAATCGGTATTGAAACTTCATTTATGTATAATTTAGTACAAATCGTTTCTAATATTATGGCAGAGTATTATAGTTATTTACCTGAAAAAGTAGACTATATCGCAAAATTAGTTAAAATTGAAGAAGAACGTTTCCATGCAACTATTAATAGTGGCGAAAAAATGTTGAGCGAGATCATTGAAAAATTAGATGGAAATACAATTAGTGGAGAAGTTGCTTTTAAACTTTATGATACTTATGGTTTCCCTGTTGAATTAACAATTGAAATTGCCGGTGAAAATGGTTTAAAAGTAGATGAAGATGGTTTCCATGCACAAATGCGTTTACAAAAAGAACGTGCTAGAAATGCACGTGGTGAAAATGAATCAATGGCTTCTCAAAAAGAAGATTTAATGAACTTCACTTCACCCTCTAAATTCGTGTATGATCCTAGTCCTATTGAAGCAAAAGTCATTGCAGTTTTTAAAGATGGACATTTAGTTGACAAAATTGATGAAAGTGGCGAAATTGTGTTAGAAACAACAACTTTCTATGCTTTAATGGGAGGACAATGTGCTGATTTAGGAACAATGGAAAATAATGAAACTAAGTTAGAGGTTTCTAATGTCATTAAAGCTCCTCATGGACAACATTTACACTTTGTTAAAGTGTTAAAAGGAAGTGTAAAAGTAGGCGATACATTCACTTTAAATGTTGATCAAATATTAAGAAATAAAGTGCAAAATAATCACAGTGCCACTCACTTATTACATGCAACTTTAAAAGAAGTTTTAGGAAGTCATGTTAATCAAGCTGGTTCATATGTGGATAGTGAACGTTTAAGATTTGACTTTACACATTATGAAAAAGTAAGTGAAAAACAATTAAAAACAATTGAAACAATTGTTAATGAAAAAATCTTTAGTGCCTTACCGGTAGATATTAAATATATGAATAAAGAAGAAGCAATCAGTCATGGTGCAACTGCTTTATTTGATGAAAAATATGGTGATGAAGTACGCGTAGTTAATATGGGAGATTTTTCAGTAGAACTTTGCGGAGGATGTCATGTTAATAACACTTCTTCAATTGGATTATTTAAAATTGAAATGGAAGAAAGTGTCGGTTCTGGTATTAGACGTATTGAAGCGGTGACTGGAAAAGCAGCTTATCAATCTTTAAGTCAAGCAGTAGAAACGATTAGTGATATTGCGGAAGTATTAAAACTTAAAAATAAGTCTGAAACTTTAAATAAAGTTAATCATGTTGTTGAAGAGTTGAATTTGGTAAAAAAAGAAAATGAAAAATTAAAAGCAAAATTAAATAGCATTGAAGCACAAAATAAATTAAAAGATATTGAAACAATTAATGATGTACCATTTTTATGTACCACAGTTGAAAATATGGCACAATCAGAAGCTAAACAATTAACGTTTGAATATCGTAATCAACTACAAAGCGGAGTTGTATGCGTGGTAAATGTTGAACAAGAAAAAGCAACTTTCTTAATTGCAGTGACTGATGATTTAGTAAAATCTGGTATAAAAGCAGGAATGCTAGTTAAAACTGCTTGTGAAGCATCAAATGGTCGTGGTGGTGGAAAACCAGACTTTGCTCAAGGTGGAACTAAGGAACTAGATAAAGTGATTGTGGCAATTGAAGCAATAAAAAAGGTTTTATAGTAGCATAATTTAAATAAATAGTGTAAAATGGTTCTATGGATTAGCGAAGGGAGTGACTATAATGAATAAAGATGTTTCAGTAACAAGAGTATTTAGTGCAGAAGATATTAAACGTGAAGTTATTCGTTCTAATTTGCAAACTGTGGTAACAGCTTTAGAAGAAAAAGGATATAATGCTGTTCATCAAATTGCCGGGTATTTAATTTCAAACGATCCCGCTTATATTTCAAGTCACAAAGGCGCACGTGCTATTATTCAGCAAGTGGACCGCAATGAGATTATTGAAGAATTAGTGAAATCTTATTTGGAGAAATAACTTTATGGAAAAAATTATGGGGCTGGATTTGGGATCGAAAACATTGGGAATTGCAGTTTCTGATGCGTTAGGAATGATTGCTCATGGCATTGAGACATTCCGCTTTCCTAACGAACAAAACCATTTGGCTGTCAAGCGTGTTAAAGAATTGTGTGAAAAAGAAAATATTCATACAATTGTTTTAGGACTGCCTAAACATATGAATGGTGATGTGGGAATTAGAGGAGAAATTTCAATTGATTTTAAATCAAAGTTAGAAAAAGCGATTGAGGGTATTAAAGTCATTTTAGTTGATGAAAGATTAACAACTAAAGTTGCTGAAAGTTCACTTATTTTTGCTGATGTATCAAGAAAAAAAAGAAAGCAAGTTATTGATAAAATGGCTGCTGTTACAATTTTACAAGGTTATTTAGATAGCCATTAAAGGAGAAAATTAAATGGATGCAAATCAAATTGTTGTAACTGATGAAAACGGAAAAGAACGTTCATTAGAGGTATTATTCACTTTTAACAGTGAAGAAACAAATAAAAAATATGTATTATATTATGATCCAACAGAGGAACAACCAACTGTGTTTGCTTCATCTTTTGATGATGAAGGACATTTATTTGAAGTTGAAAGCCCTGAAGAATGGGATATGATTGAAGAAGTATTCCATAGCTTTATGGCTCAAGATGAAGAAGAACATGAATGTGGTGGTTGTGGTTGTCATCATCACCATGATGAAGAACATGAATGTTGTCATGATGAAGATCATGAATGCTGTAATGGTAATGGTGATGGTTGCTGTTGCGACGAATAAAAAAACTATAAGACTATAGCAAAGTTGAATTGAAAGACTCTTGTTATAGTCTTTTTTTTGTGTGGATGATATACTCTAATGTGGACTTTAATTGAAAAATGTCAAAAAATAGACTATAATAAAGTTAATATGTTTGGAGGCAGAATATGAAAAAAATCGCAAAAATCATAATTGGTGTAATGATTGTTATTGTTTTGATTATTGGGACAATTACAATGCAATATTTTAATAGTATAAAAGCAGTATCTAAAGAAAGTGAACCAGTGACTTTCACTATTGAACAAGGAATGGGTCATCAAGATGTATTAAAAGCATTAGACCAGCAAGATTTAATTAATAGTCCATTTTTTGCAAAGCTATTTTTAAAGTTTAATCAATATCCTATTATTCAAGCTAATACGTATGAATTAAATAAAAATATGGATTTAAAAACTATTTTTGAAATTATTTCTTCTGGCTCATATGATTATGTTGTCAAAGAAGGCTTTACGATAACAGAGGGTTCAACCATTCCCCAAGTCGCAAAGGTCATTGGAGATAAATTAGGAATTACTGAGCAAGAGGTACTTGACAAATGGTCGGATGTTAATTATTTAAATCAATTAATTAGTAAATATGACTTTTTAACAAGTGAAATTTTAAATCGTAATATTTTATATCCATTAGAAGGATATTTATATCCAGAAACTTATAACGTTACAGGAATAGAGCCAACCATTGAAAATTATACTGAACTGATGCTTAATATGACACAAGATATTTTAATGCCTTATTTAAGTCAAATTGAAGCAAGTAATATGACAGTTCATCAATTTTTAACTTTTGTTTCTGTTGTCGAAAGAGAATCATTATTTGATGAAGATAAACCAATGATTGCAGGTGTATTTAAAAATCGATTAGCGATTGATATGTATTTACAAAGTGATATTACGGTCTTATACGCTTTACAAGAGACTAAAGAAATTGTGACTTATAAAGATTTAGAAGTAGAATCATTATACAATACTTATAAATATCCGGGATTACCGGTAGGTCCAATTAGTAATGTGTATAAATCAACAATAGAGGCATGTTTAAATCCGACAGAACATGATTATTATTATTTCTTTGCAGATCGTAATGGAAAAGTTTATTATTCAAAAACACTTGCTGAACATGAAAAAATAGCAAAGGAGTATGCATGGTAGGTATGATAAATCAAGACATATTAAATCAAATCGAATTAGATGCCCTAAAACGTAATATTCCAGTTATGCAAAAAGAAGGAATTGAATTTATTATTTCAAAATTAAAAGAAAATAATACAAAGACATTATTAGAAATAGGCAGTGCAATAGGATATTCAGCAATGTGCTTTGTAAATGGTAAAAAAGATTTACAAGTTGAAACTATTGAACTAAGTAATGAACGTTATTTAGAAGCACAAAGCAATATTAAATTATATCAATTTGAACAAACTATCTTTTTACATCATGCTGATGCCTTGACATTTAATCCAAATGATTTAAAAATTAAACAATTCGATTGTTTATTTATAGATGCTGCAAAGGCACAGTATCAAAAATTTTTTGAAAAGTATATTGACTATGTCAAAAAAGATGGAATTGTAATTGTTGATAATTTAGATTTTCATGGCATGGTTGATGATATTGAAAGTATTAAAAATCGTAATACAAGACAATTAGTTAAGAAAATCAAGCGTTTTAAAGATTGGATTTTTAATCATGAACTATATGATGTCACATATTATACAATTGGTGATGGGATTGCCATTATTAAAAGAAAGGATATAAAATGAAATTAGTAATACATTTAAATGATGAAACTTTAATTGAGTCGCTCATTAAACATCAAGTATCTGGAATTGTTGTTGGTACGAAAAATTTTTCAAGTAGAGGAATTTTAAAATTAGATATTGAAGATATTAAAAGAGTTGTAAATAAAGTTAATCGACAAATGGAAGTATTTGTACTTATTAATCAGTTATATTTGCAAACGCAAATTCATGAATTAACTGCATTTTTAAAAAAATTAAATGAAATTGATATTGATGGAATCTTGTTTCAAGATTTTGGAGTATTAAATATTTGCCAAGAATTAAATACAAAATTTAAACTCATCTATGCACCAGATACTTTAAACACAAACCATCAAACTTTAAATACGCTAAAACATTTTGGTGTCACAGGAGCTTTTTTAGCTAGAGAATTACATTTAGATGAAGTGAATGAAATTATTGAAAATTGTGAATTAGAGTGTATGGTTCAAATTCATGGAGTGCAGTATATTTCCCATTCAAGACGAAAATTATTAACAAATTATTTAGAGTGTATTGATCAAAAAAGAGAGACCGGTTATCAAGAAAATTTTGTAATTAAAGTGAATAATAAAGAAGAATATTCTCATATTTTTGAAGATGAGTTTGGAACACATATTCTTACTCAAAATGAATTATGTACTTTAGATATCCCTATTCACTGTGATTATGGCTACATTGAAACAATGTATATGAATAACGAATATATCTTATTCCTTATAGAAAGTTATCAACAACATTTATCATATGAAGCGTTAGTTAATCAGTATCCACAAAAACACTATGATCAAGGATTTTTAAATGATGGAACAGTTTATAAAATAGAAGATGTTAGAAAGCGAGAAGAAAATGAGAAAGGTTAGTCAAATTATCGATGGTAAACGAAAAATTATAAAAAAACCTGAATTACTTGCACCTGCCGGTAATTTAGAGAAACTAAAAGTCGCCATTATGTATGGGGCTGATGCTGTTTTTGTAGGTGGAAAAGAATTTTCTTTACGTTCCTCTGCTTCAAACTTTACAATTGAAGATATTCAAGAAGCGGTGAATTTTGCCAATCAATATGGGGCTAAAATTCATGTCACTTGTAACATTATTTTACATGAAGAAAATCTTGAAGGAATTAAGCAGTATTTAACAACATTGGATCAAATTGGGGTAACTGCCATTATTGTGGCTGATCCTTATATTATGGCATTAGCTAAACAAATGCAGCTAAAATTGCAAGTCCATGTTTCTACACAACTTTCTTCAACCAATGTCGAAGCAGTTAAATTTTGGCAAAAGCAAGGGATTGAAAGGGTTGTTTTAGCAAGAGAAGTTGATTACGAAAATTTAAAGCAAATCATGGACGAAGCAAAGATTGAAATAGAGTATTTTATTCATGGGGCACTATGTATTTCATATTCAGGTAGATGTATGCTTTCAAATTATTATTCAAGGCGTGATGCTAATCGAGGAGGGTGTTCACAATCTTGTCGTTGGTATTATGATTTATACCAAAATGATGAATTAATTAATCAAGAAGAAACGATTCCTTTTAGTATGTCAAGTAAAGACTTAGCCTTAGTTAATCATATCGGTGAACTTATTGAACTAGGGGTAGACTCATTTAAAATCGAAGGGCGTATGAAATCTTTACATTATATTGCAACGGTAGTGTCTACTTATCGTAAGTTAATTGATGCATATTGTGAAGATCCTGATCATTTTGTCATTGATGAGCATTATGAAAAAGAAATTAATAAAGCAGCCAATCGTGCATTAACAACTGCTTTTTATAATCATGAGCCTAATTTTAATGATCAATTGTTTAACTTGCGTGATGAACACCCTACTCAAGAATTTTGTATGCGTGTATTAAGTTATAATCCGATGACAAAATTAGCCAAAGTAGAGCAACGTAATTATTTTAAAGTGGGAGATGAAGTGGAGTTCTTTAGTCCAAGTCAAGATAACTATATTACGAAAGTTGAAGAACTTTATAACGAGGATATGTTTCCTATTCAAGTGGCAAATCACCCAATGGAAATATTATATTTAAAAGTAGAACAAGTATTAAATAAAGATGATTTAGCAAGGAAGGTAACAAAATGAAAACACCCATTATTATTGGAATAGCAGGTGGAACTGCTTCAGGAAAAACAACTATTTCTAATCAATTGGTACAACATTTTAAAGATGAGTCAATGATTATTATTAAACAAGATGATTATTATAAAGATCAAAGTCATAAAACTATGGAAGAACGTGTCGTTAACAATTACGATCATCCTGATGCTTTTGATACTGATTTATTAGTTGAACAACTCACACAATTAAAAAACAATCAAACTATTTTAAAACCGACATATGATTTTGAACTTAATAATCGTAGTCAAGAAGTTATTGAAGAAATTACGCCTGTAGATGTCATTGTATTAGAAGGAATTTTTGTCTTAGCAGAAGCACGTGTTCGTGATATGTGTGATATTAAAATTTATTGTGATACGCCTGATGATATTCGTTTTATTCGTCGATTAATTCGTGATACTAATGAAAGAGGACGTAGCGTAGATTCAGTTATTTCCCAATATTTAAATACTGTAAAACCAATGCATGATGCATTCATTGAACCCTCAAAAAAATATGCAAATATTATTTTTCCGGAAAATGGACCTAATGAAGTAGCAATTGATTTATTAATTACTAAAATTGCTAGTATTATTCGTTAATTTATGGTATATTTAGCAACGGAAGGTGAAAAACATGGAAGAAAATAAAGTTTTACTTACCCAAAGTGGGATTGAAAAATTAAGAAAAGAACGTGAAACATTGATTAATGTTGAACGTCCAAAAGTTATAGAAGAATTACAAGCAGCTAGGGCCCAAGGGGACTTATCAGAAAATGCTGACTACGATGCAGCAAGAGATAAACAAGCTGCTTTAGAATCAAGAATTAAAGAAATTGATAATATGCTTCAACATGCTGAAATTATTAATGAAGATGATAAAGATATTGAAGTAGTTAAACCAGGGACAACTGTGACACTCTTAGATTTAGCAGATAATGAAGAAGGAACATATACAATTGTAGGTTCATTTGAAACAGATCCTCTTAATGGAAAGATTTCAAACGAATCACCATTAGCTAAAGCAATTTTAGGACATTCAATTGGTGAAATCGTTACTGTAGCAGTAGAAGAGCCTTATGAAGTCAAAATCTTGAAAATTGCATATTTATAAAATTTAATAAAAATATAAAAGACTATCAATCAATAAAATATACTTCTGTGTTATTTATTGATGAATAGTCTTTTTTCTGGTTTTAAATATGTAATTATCACTCATTTTTATTTTTTTATTTAATTAATTTTTTACTTATGGGTGAGTCATTTTAATATTTTGATTAAACAAAAAATCCCCTTATTGATCGTAAGAATAAGGAGATCTGTTTGAATTGTTATTTATCAAGAGATGTTTTCACAATTTCAATTAATAAGGCTACTGATTTATTCATTAAATCAATACTACAATACTCATATTTACCATGGGCATTATAACCGCCGGTTCCTAAATTTGGACATAGCAAACCATTGTAAGTTAAATTTGCACCATCAGTTCCACCGCGAATAGCACTACTACGAGGTGTTAAACCAATATTCACCATTGCTTTTTGAGCGACTTCAATGACACGCATATCTTTTTCGATATGTTCTTTCATATTAGAATATGAATCAGTTATTTCAAGTTGAATAATTTCATAACCATATTTTTGATTTAAGAAATTCATTGCATTTTTGAAATCTTGTTTTTGTTTTTCTAATAACTGACGATCATGGTTTCTAATAATATAGTTCATAATCGCTTCTTCACATTGTCCATTAATATCAATTAAATGATTAAAGCCTTCATATCCAGAAGTATAAGCTGGATTATCAAATACAGGTAATAAGTGATGAAATTCCATCGCAACTAAACTTGCATTAATCATTTTTCCTTTTGCACTACCAGGATGAATACTTTTTCCTTTAATCATTACTTTACAACTGGCAGCATTAAAGTTTTCATAATCGATATAATTAATTTCACCACCATCAACTGTATAGGCATAATTGGCATCAAATTTTTCAACATCAAAGTTTTCAGTTCCACGTCCTACTTCTTCATCTGGTGTGAAAGCAATTTTAATATCTCCATGTTTAATATCGGGGTGATCGATAAAGTATTGAACCATTTCTAGTATTTCAGCGATACCAGCTTTATCATCTGCCCCTAATAAAGTTGTACCATCAGTCACGATTAAATCATGATGCAAATTTCTTAATAATGATGGGAAATCTTTTGGTGACATTTTAATGCCAAGGTCTTCATTTAAAATAATAGTTTCCCCTTTATAATCTTTAATAATTCTTGCTTTAACGTCTTTTCCTGACATATCAGGTGATGTATCCATATGGGCAATAAATCCAATTTTAACACTATCTTCGTTAGTATTAGAAGGTAGAGTAGCATAAACAATCCCATTTTTTTCTAAAGTGACTTGTTGAAGTCCCATTTTTTCCATTTCTTCTTTTAAATATTTAGCCAAATCTAATTGTTTTAATGTACTTGGTGTAGTAGTACTTTGACTACTTGATTCAGTATCAAAACTGACGTATTTTAAAAATCGATCTACAACGCTCATAATATCCCTCACTTTCTTAATTAATATTATAACCTTTTTAAAACGAAAGAAAAGAAATAAAATAAAAAAAGGTTCTTGCTTTATAAACAAGAACCTAAAGTTAAAACTTTTATTCACTTTTAGTTAATACTTCGTTAATTAAATCTTTTGCTTGTTGTAAAGATTGATCATCGATACGAACAATTGCCATTGTTGAAGCATATTTTTTAATATATGTGGAATCATCTGTACCTGTAATCACATGATTATGATATGTTAAGTTACCAAGACTAGGTGCTAAAGAGGCTAAAGAATAAAGTTCTTTGCGTGTAAAATTAGTTAACATATTATCTGCTAATACGCTTGTTAAATTATCAAATTTTGTTAATAAAGAAAAACTTACTAATTTGTTAGTGATTCCTTTAATGACTTGTTGTTGAGCGTTATTACGCATTGAATCACCCACTGTTTTACGATGTCTTGCATAAGCTAAGGCTTGTTCGCCATTTAAATGTTGATTGCCTTTTTCTAAGCAAATAGCATTAGGAGTATCTTTACTATCTTGCTCACAAAATGGATAGTCAACATGAATATCAATGCCACCAATAGCATCAATCACTTTTACTAATGCATTAAAATTAAACTTCGCAAAATAGTTAATTTCAATATCTAAAAGATCTTCTACAGTGGATACAACAGTTTGTAAACCAGAGTTACCAGCGTGTGTCATTTTGTCTAAAGAACCATTAATTTCGACATAGCCATCTCGAGGAATTGAAATTAATGCAACATCCATTGTTTTAGGGTTAAAAGAAGCCACCATTACAGTATCGGTACGAGTATCTGTACGAATTGTCCCTTCATCTTCACGAACATCGACTCCTAAAATTAAAACATTAAACGATTCACTTGTGACATTAACAGGTTTACTATCTACGGCTGTTCCTAATTCTAATTGGCAAACAAGTTTTGTATTTGCTTCAAAGTCTTTTACATTTTTTTTCATTGTTACAACTTCTTCTTCAGAAAGAATTAACAAATCCATTTGTTTATCAGTTAAACCACCATATAAATCTATTGAGGTAGGATAAGAATACACACTAGGTTCGGTATTATATTCTTTTTTCAATAATTGTTTTACAGGGGCTTTAACTACGCCGTTTTCTCTTGAAAGAACACCTATTTTTTGAATCGAAGAATCTGAAAGTGAAGTAATTGTTGAATTTTTAAGGGCATAAACGTCACATTTGATTTTAGGATCTTCTTTAATTTCATAATCGGTAATTTTTGTCATTAAATGGTTTAATGAATAATAATAAGTATTTACAAAACCAATACATAAAGTTAAAACAATCATTAATATAGTAGAAGTTAATCGTTTGGTTTTAATTCTTTTTTTATCTTTAGGACTCATTTTTGATTTAATACGTGTGAATTGAGTTCGCATATATTTTAGTGCAAAAAAGCACATTATTATCATAAATACAATTGTAAGCATATATTTATAAGTTGCAGCAATTGCTTCATAACGAATAAATTGATATGACAATAAACTACATAATATTAAAAATATCGTTATAATCAATAACATTAAAATTTTTCTCATTATAATCACCGTGTTTAATGTTATATAATATTAAACAAATAGTCAACAAATATCATCATTGGTTTAATTGTTTTTATTTGTAATTTCCTTTATAATAATAACGTTAGGAGTGGTAAAATGAAGTTAATGGATCAATTAAAAGATGAACAATTAGGGTGTGCTTTATTATATAGTTTTACAAAAGGATACCAACGTCCTGTCCCTATGGCGGTGTACGATTATGTCCTACCGTTAATTTTTAACGATACATTTAGAGCAAATATTTTAAAATCTAAAAATTATGAAGAATGCATTTTATTAACGTTAGATCATGAACCATCTATGTTTGATGAGATTAACGATAAATTTGAAGAATTTCAAGCTTTAACAAATCGCACTTTAGGATTAGCAGTCATTCAAAAATTAATTAATTTTAGTGTGGAAGAAAATGGCGTTTGTGGGGTTGCTATACAATCTGATGTACTTGATTTTAATGAAGTGATGGTTTTAGGAAAATGGTTTGCTTCAATGAATCTTGAAGAAATTAAACAATCATTTGAATATCATGCAAAATTAGTAGTTATTTTAGATCGAAATACTTTAGGGGATGAAGTGGATTTAAGTCGTTTTTCAAAATTCGGTCGTTTAAAAATATATGATACAACTTCACCAGAAGAACTTTATGAACGTGTTAAAGAAGCAAATTATATATTAACTAATAAAGTAGTGTTAGATCAAAATATTTTAAGTCGTTTAAATCAATTAGAGTATATTGGAATTTTAGCTACTGGTTTAAATAATGTTGATTTAAACTATTGTCAAAAAAATAATATTAAAGTTCAAAATGTTGAAGATTATTCTACTTCAAGTGTTGCAATGCATACATTTAGTTTATTATTATATTTATATGAAAAAATGGCATATTATGATACTTATGTAAAGGGCGGTAAATATAGTGAATCTCGTAGTTTTACGCATTTTGGTATGCCTTTTTCACAACTACAAGGAAAAACATGGGGAATCGTTGGAATGGGAAAAATCGGTCAAGAAGTAGCCAAGATTGCAACGGCATTTAATTGTAAAGTCATCTACTATTCAACAAGTGGTAAAAATTTAAACCAACCTTATGTAAGTGTTAGTTTTGAAGAATTGTTGAAGGAGGCGGATATTATTAGTATCCATGCCCCTTTAAACGATAAAACTCGTTATTTATTTAATCATAAAGCCTTTGCTTCAATGAAACGAAGTGCTTATTTAATTAATGTAGGGCGAGGAAAAATTGTTGATGAAAATGATTTAGCCTTTGCTTTAAAACATCGTTTAATTGCGGGAGCTGGTTTAGATGTACTTGAACATGAACCAATTTTAGATCATAATCCTTTATTAGAAATTAAAGATTCAACGCGATTAGTGATTACACCTCATAATGCATGGGCAAGTATTGAAGCAAGAAAAACATTGGTTGATAAAGCCTATGATGAAATGTTAGCCTTTATACAAAATAAATTTTAAACTTATAGCATCATTTGATGCTATTTTTATACATTTTATTCATAAAAACTTGCTATTATGATAAAAATGTGTTAGAGTTAGTTGTTATTTAAAAACAAGGAGAAATGAATGAAACAATTTGAAGAATTTAATTTAAGTATCGAGGTACTACAAGGAATAAGAAAAATGGGCTATGAAATGCCTACTAAAATACAAAATGAAGCAATTCCGTTTGTGTTAGAGGGGAAAGATGTAATTGGGTTAGCACAAACTGGAACTGGAAAAACTTTGGCTTTTGCAAGCACTATGCTATCAATGTTAGAGTTTAATTATGATAAAACAATTAAAGGGGTTATTTTATCCCCTACACGTGAATTAGTCATCCAAATCGAAAATGAAATGCGTAAAATAGGGCAATTTACAAAAGCCAAAATTGTCTCTGTTTATGGGGGAAGTAAAATTGAGCCTCAAATTAGAGATATAAAAAGAGGGGTCGATATTATTATCGCGACACCGGGAAGATTAATGGATTTAATGCGCCGTAAAGTGGTTAAATTAGATCAAGTTAAAATGGTTGTTTTAGATGAAGCAGATGAAATGTTGAACATGGGATTTGTAGAAGATATTGAAACTATTTTAAAAGAAACCAATGATGATAAACAAACTATTTTATTTTCAGCGACAATGAAACCTGATATTCAAAAAATCGCTAAAAATTATATGAAGGAAGAAGTAGAATTAATTAAGGTTGATCAACATATTAAAACTGCTTCAACAATACAACAGTTTTATGTTGAAACGAAACCTAAAGATCGTATTGAAACATTATGTCGTTTAATCGATTATAGTCAAATTGAAAGTGGAATTATCTTTTGTAAGACTAAAAAAGGGGTTGATGATTTAGTTTTTGAACTTAAAAATCGTAATTATTTAGTAGAAGGAATTCATGGTGATTTATCACAAGAACAACGTGTTAAAGCATTAAGACAATTTAAAGAAGGTTCAACAACGCTTTTAATTGCAACTGATGTTGTGGCAAGAGGGATTGATATTGAAAATGTGACACATGTTATCAATTATGAATTACCACAAGAAAAAGAAGCCTATGTTCATCGAATTGGGCGTACCGGACGTGCTTCTAAAAAAGGAACAAGTTTAACGATTATTACTAGCCGTGAAAAGAACTTTATTGAACAAGTTGAAAGACAAATGAATTGTGTCATTACAAGAATGGAAATTCCAACTAATGAACAAATTTTAGAAGTTAAATCTAAAGAAATTTTAACTTTAGCAAGTGAATATCACGATCAAAATAAACATCAACGTTTTATGGAATTAATGAAAGAATATGATTATAAAATGTTAGTGGAATTATCTGCTTCATTATTTTCAATGATTTACGATAAATCAATTGGATTTAACGAAGGTAAAAAAGTTTCCCCATCTATTCAATACGACCGTATTCGTTTAAATGTAGGGAAAAAAGAAAGAATTCAGTCAAAACATATATTATTCTTTATTTTAGACCATGCAAGAATTAATAAAAAAGTCATTGGACATATTAATGTTTGTCCTAAATATACAGAAGTTGAAATTGAACCGACATATGTTGAAACAGTGCTGAAAAAATGCAATGGTCAAAAAATTAATCGCCATCGTGTGAAAATACAAATGGTTTAAATACTATTAAAAGATATTTAATAAAAAAGTCCTCGTGACTTTTTTATTTTATCGAAGCGTAGTGATTTCTATTTTAATACATAATCTTTCTTATCAAGCATATAAATTTAAAATAACGTATTTAATTGTCGTTACAACATTATTTTAAAATTTTGTAGAAGTTTTAATGTTTAATTTTCTTAACCATCGTGATATAATTTAAATATTATCTATGGGTAATTTATGCGTATTTAATAAAATGGGGGAGAACATGATTAAAAAAATCATTGCAGTGTCAAGTGGAACAATTAAAGTTGATGGTGTTTTGAAATCAGCAGTTAATAATGAGTATATTGAAGCGATTTTGCTTTCTGGTGGTGCACCTATCACAATTCCTATTTCTAATCAAAAAGAAGCAATTAAGAGTGTTTTAAGTGTATGTGATGGTTTAATTTTAAGTGGTGGTGTGGATGTTGATCCTATATTATATCACGAAGATATTCAAATAGGTTGCGGTGAGATTGATAAGGACAGAGACGAATTTGAAATGTTATTAATCGAATGTGCATTAGAATTGCATAAACCGATTTTAGGGATCTGTCGAGGACATCAAATGTTGAATGTTTATTTTGGGGGAAGTTTATACCAAGATATTCATTCTTTAGAAAATGTCATTTCTCATGTTCAAAAAGGTTCAAGAGGTCAAGGGTGTCAACAAATAATGATTGAACCTAATAGTTTTTTAGGAAATATTTTAGGAACGAGTGCTTATGTTAATTCTTATCACCATCAAGCAATTTTTAAAGTGGCTGAAAATTTTAAAGTGACTGCTCAAGCTAAAGATGGTGTTGTTGAAGGGATTGAACATTGCCATTTACCTATTTATGGAGTTCAATTTCACCCTGAGGTCATGGTTAAAAATGATTTGAAAATGTTAGAAATTTTCAAATATTTTATTAACCACATACTTTGATATAAATTTGGTATTTTTTTGAAATATATTTAAGACAAAAATTAGTTTAAATTCTGCTATAATAGTAAAGGAGGAATTATGTATAGTTATATTATTGGAAAAATCACATTAATATTTAAAGATCATATCGTACTTGAAAATCAAGGAATTGGCTATATGATTTATGTGGCAAATCCTTATAGTTTTAAAAAAGATGAAGCTTTGACTTTATATGTTTATCAACAAGTTAAAGAAGACGGACAATTACTTTTTGGCTTTAGAACTTTAGAAGAAAAAGATATTTTTTTAAAGTTAATTTTAGTTAAAGGAATTGGTCCTAAAACGGCTATTGGCGCATTAGCGACATTAGAGGTAGAGCGTATTGTGGAAGCAATTGAAAATGGTAATATTAATGTGCTTAAAAAAATTCCGGGAATCGGTCCTAAAGCAGCAAGTCAAATCGTATTAGATTTACAAGGTAAATTAGTGATTCATACAATGCCATCAACATCATTAGAGTATGATGAAGCGATTGAAGTATTAATTGCTTTAGGGTATCGTGCGATTGATGTTGAAAAAGTGATGAAAACAATTAAAGATGAAAAATTAGATACTAATGGTTTTGTGAAAAAGGCATTAAGTTTATTGGTAAAGTAGGGTGAATTATGGATAGAGGAATTTTAGATGCAAATCATCAAGAAATAGAAGAAATCGGATTACGTCCCGATTCATTTGATGAATATGTCGGTCAAAGTGATTTGAAACAAAATTTAAAAGTATTTGTTGGTGCGGCTAAAATGAGAGAAGAATCTTTGGATCATGTTTTATTATATGGACCACCGGGTTTAGGTAAAACAACAATGTCAATGATTATCGCTAATGAAATGGGAACAAACATTAAAATAACAACAGGGCCGAGTATTGAAAAAACTGGTGATTTAGTAGCGATTTTATCCCAATTAGAACCGGGTGATGTATTGTTTATTGACGAAATTCATCGTTTACCTAAAGTTGTTGAAGAAGTATTATATCCTGCAATGGAAGATTTTTGTGTTGATGTGGTCATTGGTAAAGAGGCTTCAACTCGTTCAATTCGTATTGATTTACCACCATTTACATTAGTAGGAGCAACAACTAGAGCAGGTGATCTATCAGCACCTTTAAGAGATCGTTTTGGAATTATTTCTAAACTTGAATATTATTCCACACAAGAGTTAGTCAAGATTATTACACGCACGGCTTTAGTTTATGGAATGGAAATGGCAGAAGATGCTAAAGTTGAACTTGCTAGAAGATCACGAGGAACCCCACGTATTGCCAATCGTTTATTTAGACGTGTACGTGATTTTGCACAGTTTAATGGAGATACAATTATTACATTAGAACGCACTAATGAAGCGTTAGGACGTTTAAAAGTTGATCATTTAGGATTAGATGATGTTGATCATAAATATATTTTAGGAATTATTGAGCGGTTTAAAGGAGGACCGGTTGGTTTGGAATCATTGGCAGCTTCAATTGGTGAAGAACCACAAACATTAGAAGATGTTTACGAACCTTATTTGTTGCAAATTGGCTTAATTAAACGAACTCCAAGAGGACGTATTGTGACAGAATTAGGCTATAAACATTTTAATTTAGATTATCATTCAAAATTAGATTAATATAAAATACACCTTGTAATATTTCAAGGTGTATTTTTATATAGAAAGGAAAATATGAAGCCGTTAATTATTTTTTGTTTACTTGCTTTAGTGAGCTATTTTATTTTGCCACAAGAAAATTCTACTCAAATTAACAAGCAACCTATATCGATTAAAATTAAAGTCAGTGGAGCAGTTAAAGAAGAACAAGAAGTAGAATTGCAATCTGAATCGATGTCTTTATTACTTGAAAAAATCGAACTTGAAGAAAATGCAAATTGTAGTTGTCTTAATTTAAATAGGGTTTTAAAACATGAAGATGAGGTCTATATTCCAAGTAATGACTCATTAAATATTTCATTAAATAAAGCCAGTCAAGAGGAGTTAATGCAAATCAAAGGAATCGGTCCAGCTATTGCTAGTCGTATTATTGAATATCGACAAGTTAATAGTTTTATGAGTATTGAGGATATTATGAATATTAAAGGAATTGGATATAAAACATATGTGAAATTAAGGAGCTTTTTATGTTTATAATAGGCTCATTTTTTTTATTTATTTTTATAATCTTAACACTACATTCAAGTTGGGTTTGTATTGTTTTTATAGTATTACTAAATTATATTCTAAATAAAAAGTTTAAAAAATGGTTATTAATTCTACTTAATGTAAGTATGCTATTATTTATTACTTTAAAAATGCCTCAATCGATACAATTACCAGAAACAATTGTAGGAAAAGTGATTTTAGTTAAAGAAAATTATTATATTTTAAAAACAGATTATGGTAACGTTAAAGTGATGTGTGATAAAATTAATGTCGAAAACGGTAATAAATTAACTGTAAAAATAAATCAAAAACAATTTTCAAAACCAACAAATGTCAATGGGTTTAATAATAAAATGTATAATTACAGTCAAAAAGTATTTCTACAAGCTAAGGAAATAGAAATTGTCAATAATAATCATCGTTTGAATTTAGTTGGGCATGCACAAAGACTCATTCAAAAATTAAAAAATCCTAAACTGATTAGTTATACTCAACAATTACTTTTAGGAATGACGAATGATGATATGGAAGATATTTATCAGCTCAGTCAAACTTTATCAATTTTACATTTATTTGCCTTATCTGGTATGCATTTAAGTATCCTAAACAAATTTTTATATAAAATAGGTTTAAAAGATCAACGTATCATTTTATTGATTTTGGGTATTTATACCTTTTCACTTCGTCATTTAGTTTCCATAGTAAGAGCGTATTTGATATTACTTTTAAGATATATTTTTAAAGAACGGTTTAATGCTTTAGAATTATTAAGTCTTGTAGGGATCTTTCTTATTTTAAATAATCCTTATGTGATTTATTCTTTATCGTTTATTTTCAGTTTTACAGTATATGGCTTTATGATTTTAACTTCAAAATTTAAATATGCAAATATCTATCCTTTTTTAGCCAGTATTCCGATTATTTTAAGCACCAACTATTCACTTAGTTTATTGTCTGTTTTGTATGTTTGGATATTTAGTCCCGTAGTAGAAGTTTTATATACTATAATATTAGTCAATTGTCTTTGTTTAAATTTACTTAGTCCAGTACTTTTATTTATACTCAATCAGTTTGAAAATGTACTAACTTTATTAAGTTATACTCATATTGAATTAATTTTTAAAAAACCTAGTTTACTATTTATTGTAGGTTATTATTTTATTTTGTTATTGATAATCTATAATGAACAGTTACAATTAAAAACATTAAAGTATAAAATCAGTTTATTTATTTTAATGGGGATATTATATTTTAATCCTTATTATACAATTTATAACGAAGTGACGATGATTGATGTAGGACAGGGGGATTGTATTTTAATACGACTTGCTTTTAATCAAGGAAATTATTTAATTGATACAGGGGGACAAAAGGATTATGATGTTGCTAAATCAACTATAATCCCATATTTAAAATCAATAGGTATTAAAAAAATAGATGGTGTAATTATTACACATGATGATTTTGATCATAATGGTGCATTAGAAAGTTTAATTGATAATTTTAAAGTCGATCAGGTAATTAAAAAAGGTGAGGATTTAAACGTATTAAAATACCTTGACATAGATTTTTATTCAGATAAAACTAACGATCAAAGCCTAGTTTATTATATGAAATTAAATGGTAAAGGATATTTATTTACTGGTGATCTATCAAGTGAGGGTGAAAAGAAAATTATTGAAAAATATCCTAATTTAAAAATCGATTTTCTTAAAGTAGGACATCATGGCTCATTGACTTCAACTTCAACTGATTTATTATCTAAATATAAACCCAAAGTAGGATTAATTGGAGTAGGTAAATATAATTTTTATAACCACCCAAATCCCACTATTATCGACCGTTTAAAGGCTTATGGAGTGCAAACTTATCGCACTGATCAAAATGGCATGATACGGATTTATAGCTTTTTAAACTTCTGCACAATAATGGTTGTCGATAATTCTAATTAAAGGTATAATCTTAATGGTGATGAAAATGATATATGTTTTATATGGTAATGAAACTTTTTTATTGGAACAAAAACTTAAAGATTTAAAAGAAAAATACAACATTAGTGAAGAAATGATGAATTTAGTTGTTTATGATGATCCATTAGTTCAAATTAAAGATGTGATAGAAGATTGTAATACGCCACCTTTTTTAAGCGAGTATAAAATGGTCGTATTAAAAAATCCTATTTTTTTAACTACTCAAAAAATACCTGAAAAAAATAAACAGGATTTAAGTGTGCTGGAGGATTATCTTTCAAAACCATTTGAACAAACAGTATTTGTCATTTTCAGTGATGTTAAAAACTTTGATGAACGTAAAAAAATAGTTAAACGGTTAAAAAAAGAAGCTGTTTATGTCACTCTTGATGAGTTGAGTGAACAACAATTAACAGGGACAATCAGACAAGCAATTAAAAAAAGAAAGTGTTTGATTGAGGATGATGCAATGGAATTGTTATTAAGTCGTGTCGAACATCAGTTGATAAAAGCAATGAATGAAGTTGAAAAATTAACTTTGTATACATCACATATTAAAATAGAAGATGTAAAAATGTTAGTTAGTAAGCCTATTGAAGAAAATGCCTTTGAATTAGTGAGTGCCATTATGAAAAAAAAACAAACTTTAGCTATTCAAATTTATAAAGATTTAATGATTAAGAATGAAGAACCGGTGAAATTAATTGTAATGATTGCAAATCAAATGCGTTTGTTATATCAAGTTAAAGTATTAGATCGAAAAGGCTATAACGATCAAGAAATTGCGAAAATTTTAGCGATTAATCCGTATCGAATCAAATATCTTCGTCAAGATGCAAGATATTTTGAGCTAGATGATTTATTAGCTAAACTTAATGATTTGGCTTGTTTGGATAAAAATATTAAACAAGGTTTAGTCGAAAAAAGATTAGGTTTAGAATTATTTTTAATGAAAGTGTAGGGAATAAAATGGAGACATTAAAAACGTTATATAAAATTGGAGTAGGTCCATCATCTTCACATACCTATGGACCAAAAGTAGCAGCAAGTAAAATTAAAGAACAATATCCTCAAGCCACAAAAATAGTAGTGACTTTATATGGTTCATTAGCCTTAACAGGAATAGGACATTTAACGGATTATATTATTAAAGAAACTTTAAAACCCATTGAATGTGAATTTATTTTTGAACCAAAGGCTTTAGATTATCACCCTAATGGAATGAAATTTGAAATTTATGAAGATACAAATTTAATTAATGAAGTGATTGCTTATTCAATTGGTGGCGGTAAAGTAGAGATGGAAGGAATTAAACAAATCCCAGTTCAAGATGTTTATCCTCATCGTAATATGAGTGAGATTATTGCTTATATTGAAAAAAAGAATATTTCTTTTTATGATTATATTTTAGAATTTGAAGATAAAGATATTGAGCAATATTTGTTAACAGTTTTAAATGCAATGTTTGAAAGTGTTGAAAGAGGGTTAAGCCGCCAAGGGATAATTCCAGGTAAATTAAAACTTGAAAGAGTGGCTAAAACAATGTATGATCAAGCACTAAATACAAAAAAAGAAAGTGAACGAGAACGTTTATTTATCAGTAGTTATGCTTATGCAGTGAGTGAAGAAAATGCCAGTGGTCAAGTAGTTGTAACCGCTCCTACTTGTGGAGCGAGTGGTGTAATCCCAGCAGTATTGTACTATGCTTATAAACAATTAAATTATTCTAAACATGATTTAGTGAAGGCATTGGGTGTTGGCGGATTATTTGGAAATGTCATTAAACATAATGCCACAATTTCTGGCGCTGATGGCGGGTGCCAAGCAGAAGTCGGTTCTGCTTGTTCAATGGCAGCGGTAAGTTTTGCGTGGTTATTAGGGGTGAATAATTCACTAATCGAATACGCTGCAGAAATGGGAATGGAGCATAATTTAGGTTTAACATGCGATCCAGTCGGTGGATATGTTCAAATTCCATGTATTGAACGAAATGGTTTTGGTGCTTTACGTTCAATTGATGCGGCTTTATATGCAAAACAACTAGGAATGATCCGTCAAAATAAAATTTCTTTCGATTCAGTTGTTCAAGTAATGTATGAAACAGGTAAGGATTTAAAAACTGCTTATAAAGAAACATCACTTGGAGGGCTAGCGAGTCATTATCATTTTGAGGACGAATAATGAAATTAAAATCATTTGAACAAGTTAAAAATAAAGCACTATATATCCATATTCCATTTTGTTTATCAATTTGTACTTATTGCGATTTTTCAAAATTATATTATAAAAAAGAATGGGTACAAAAATATTTACAAGCATTAAAACAAGAAATGCTTCAAAATATGGTTCAAGAAACTATTGATACAATTTATATAGGGGGTGGAACCCCTTCAAGTTTAGATGAAGAAGATTTAGAAACTTTATTAAAGATGATTAAACCCTATGCAAAAAATGTTTTAGAATATTCAATTGAATTAAACCCTGAAACAATGAATATTAATAAACTTAAATTATTAAAAAAATATGGTGTCACAAGATTAAGTATTGGTGTACAGACATTTAATGAAAAGATATTAAAAAAAATTAATCGCCAACATAGTAATCAACAAGTTTTTGATTTAATCAATCAGGCAAGATTATTAGGGTTTGAAGATATATCCATTGATTTAATGTACAATCTACCTAACCAAACTATTCAAGATATACAAAATGATTTAAAACTCGTTAAAGAATTAAACTTGAAACATATTTCTTACTACTCGCTTATTTTAGAAGAACATACGATTTTATATAATCAAGACTATACATCAATGAGTGATGAAGAAGAGTATGCATGTAATTGTTTAATTATTAATGAACTTGAAAAAATGGGGTTAAAACGTTATGAAATCAGTAATTTTGCTTATAAGGGGTATGAGTCGTTACACAACTTAGTTTATTGGCATCATTATGATTACTATGGTTTTGGACTAGGTGCGCATGGTTTTATTAATCATAAACGTTATTATAATACTCGTAAATTAACCGATTATTTTAATGGAATATTTAAAATATATGAAGAAGAATTAACTTTAACAGATTTAATGTTTGAAACTATTATGCTTGGATTAAGATTAACACAAGGTATTAATATTAAACAATTTGATTTAGAGTATCAAGTGAATTTATTAAAGATATATGATAATCCAATTCAAAAATATATAAATCAAAAAATGTTAATGATTGAAAATGGTTATTTAAAAGCCACACCTTTAGGATTAGATTTTTTAAATGATATTTTAGTAGATATAATGTCAAATGATAATTAAAAATAAGGTGTTTATTATAAAAAAATGATTTTTCTCATTACACAGGACTAAAAAAGGTAGTTGTAAACTAACGATTTTATCATTAATAATACAAGTATTATGATTATTAAGGTTGTATTTTTTAGATTCGTCATAATTTGTATTGACTAAGCCAATTTTAGAGGAAGAATCAAGTGAAAATGTTTGATGTGATTTTTTTAATTTAATTAAGTAATAATTTGCTTATTTCTATAAGTAGAGTAGTTAACAGGTTGTAATAAAATAGAGTTGAGAGGTCTATTTTATTATATTTAGATTATAAAATAAAAAAATTAGCACTAAAGTGTTGACAGTGCTAAAAAAGTGGGTATAATATACTTAGCACAGGTGAAATACGAGTGCTAAAGGTGGTGACAAAATGCTAACATCAAGACAAACAACGATATTTAAAGCGATTGTTGAAGCGTTTATAGAAACGGCAGAACCAGTAGGCTCAAAATATTTATTAACAAGATATCAGTTGCCTTATTCAAGTGCAACCATTCGTAATGAAATGGCATATTTAGAGGATTATGGTTTTTTAGAAAAAACACATACTTCTTCGGGAAGAATTCCAAGTGTAGCTGGTTATCGTTATTATGTTGAGACGTTAGTGGAACCTAAAATCGAAGATACTGTAAAAAACAAAATGCAAGCAATATTTAGTGAAAGAGGGCGTACATTAAACGAAGTAGTAAAAGAAAGTTGTGAGATGTTAAGTGAATTAACCCATTTAACTTCAGTGGCTTTAGGACCTGATTCGCAAAATGAAACATTGCAAAATATTACAATTGTTCCGATTTCAAATGATAATGTATCAGTGATTATTGTAACTGATCAAGGTCATGTTGAAAATAAAACATTCATCCTTGGGAGAAGATATTCTTTAGATGATTTGATCTCATGTGTTAATGTGATGAATGATATGTTAATAGGAACACCGATTAATCAAGTAATATATAAATTAAAACGTGATGTAGAACCTATTATTTCTGCAAAAATTCAGGAACATGAAATACTATTTAAAGCTTTTTTAGAAGCGTTTGTGAAGTTTGCTAATAAAGATGTTTATTTTTCGGGAAAAGAAAATATGTTATATCAACCGGAATATAATGATGTCAACAAACTTCGCCGTTTAGTAAGTGCATTTGAAAATTCACAAATGTGGAAAACGATGCAAATTGAAAGTAATGAAGGTGTCACTGTAAAGATTGGTCAACCACTGCCATTGACTGAGTTAGAAGATGTTTCAGTAATCTCTGGTTCGTTTAAAACGGGAAATAATTCTTCTGGATCAATTTCAGTCATTGGTCCGACAAGAATGCCTTACGAACAGGTAGTATCATTAGTTGATTATATTTCTAAAAGCATTGAAGAATTGTTTTTAGATAACGAAGATGAGTAAGAGGTGAAAGAATGGAAAAAGAAAAAGTAGAACAAGCTGAAGAAGTAATTGAAGAAACTGAAGAAGTTGTTGATGAAAAAGTAGAAAATGCTAGTAAAGAAGTTGAGGAAGTGACATTAGAGAATAAACTTGAAGAAATTCAAAAAGAAGCAGATAAATGGAAAACTGAATATTACAAAGTTTTTGCGGATATGGAAAATCTAAAACGTCGTTTACAAATTGAACATGCAAATTCTTTAAAATATATGATGCAATCATTTGTTGAAGATTTACTTCCGATATTAGATAACTTAGAACGCTCATTGAATGTTGAAAATCCAAGTGATGAAGTTAAATCATTTTTAAAAGGATATGAAATGATTACAAAACAGTTGCTTGGAGCATTAAACAAGCATGGCGTAGAATATATTGAAGTTGAAGGAAAAGAATTTGATCCAAATTTACATCAAGCTGTAATGATGGTGCAAGATGAAAATTTTGCTTCAAATATGATTGTTGAAGAACTTCAAAAAGGATATAAATTAAAAGATCGCGTAATTCGTGCATCTTTAGTCAAAGTAAGTGAATAAATCTAGGAGGATATATATTATGGGTAAAATTATTGGTATTGATTTAGGGACAACAAATTCATGTGTCTCTGTTATGGAAAATGGTGAAGCTAAAGTTATTGCAAATCCTGAAGGATTGCGTACAACTGCTTCAGTTGTATCATTTAAAAATGGTGAAATTATTGTTGGTGAAGCTGCAAAGCACCAAGCAGTAGTTAATAAAGATACAATTTCTTCTATCAAACGTGATATGGGAACTTCTAAAAAAGTTCATGCAAATGGTAAAGATTATACACCACAAGAAATTTCAGCAATGATTCTTCAAAACCTAAAAGCAACTGCTGAAGCTTATTTAGGTGAACCGGTTACTCAAGCGGTTATTACTGTTCCAGCATATTTTAATGATGCACAACGTCAAGCAACTAAAGATGCAGGTAAAATTGCAGGATTAGAAGTTGAACGTATTATCAACGAACCAACTGCTGCAGCCTTAGCATTTGGATTAGATAAATTAGATCAAGAACAAAAAGTGTTAGTTTATGACTTAGGTGGAGGTACATTTGACGTATCTATCTTAGACTTAGCTGATGGTACTTTTGAAGTATTATCAACTGCCGGAGATAATATGTTAGGTGGAGATGATTTTGATAAAGCAATTATGGATTATGTTGTTGCTGAATTCAAAAAACAAGAAAGTATTGATTTAAGTACAGACAATATGGCAATGCAACGTGTTAAAGAAGCTGCAGAAAAAACTAAAAAAGACTTATCAGGTGTAATGCAAACTCAAATTTCATTACCATTCATTTCTGCTGGGGCTAATGGACCGGTGCATTTAGAAATGTCATTAACTCGTGCTAAATTCGATGAATTAACTCGTGGTTTAATCGAAAGAACTGTTGGACCAGTTAGACGTGCTTTAAGCGATGCAAAAGTTCAACCAAGTGACATCGATCAAGTATTATTAGTTGGTGGATCTACTCGTATTCCTGCTGTTCAAGAATCAGTAAGAAGAGAATTAGGGAAAGAGCCAAATAAATCTGTTAACCCTGATGAAGTAGTATCTATGGGTGCTGCAATTCAAGGTGGAGTTATTGCCGGAGATGTTAAAGACATTGTATTATTAGACGTTACACCATTATCATTAGGTATTGAAACAATGGGTGGTGTTATGACTGTATTAATTGAAAGAAATACAACTATCCCAACAACAAAATCACAAATTTTCTCAACTGCCGCTGATAATCAACCTGCAGTAGATATTAATGTACTACAAGGTGAACGTACAATGGCTAAAGATAATAAACAATTAGGTTTATTTAAATTAGATGGAATTGAACCGGCACCACGTGGAGTTCCACAAATTGAAGTAACTTTCAACATTGATGTTAATGGTATCGTTAATGTTAAAGCAAAAGATATGAAATCAAATAAAGAACAATCAATCACAATTCAAAACTCAACTGGTTTAAGTGATGAAGAAATCGATAGAATGGTTAAAGAAGCAGAAGCTAATAAAGCTGACGATGAAAAGAAACGTAAAGATGTTGAAACTAGAAATAAAGCAGAACAAATGATTAATGAAATCGATAAAGCATTAGTTGAACAAGGTGATAAAATTGATGCTAAACAAAAAGAAGAAGCGACAAAATTAAAAGATGAATTAAAAACTGCTTTAGATAACAATGATATGGCAACACTTGAAGCTAAAATGAATGAATTAGAACAAATGGCTCAAGCAATGGCTGCATATGCATATCAACAACAAGGAAATCCTACTGACCAAAATACAGGATCAGCAGATGATGTTGTAGATGCTGATTTCCAAGAAAAAAATTAGTTTTTAAGCCAAGGGATTTTTCCCTTGGCGTGTATTATTAAAAAGGAAGGTAGAATATGGCAAAAAGAGACTATTATGAAGTGCTTGGTGTAAGCAAAGACGCAGATGCACAAACAATAAAAAGAGCCTATCGTAAGTTAGCTAAAACATATCACCCTGATATTAACAAAGAAGCTGATGCAGAAGAAAAATTCAAAGAAGTTCAAGAAGCATATGATGTTTTATCAGATGAAAATAAAAAAGCAGCCTATGATCGCTATGGGCATGCAGCATTTGACCAAAATTCTGGTGGATTCGGTGGCGGTTTCCAAGGTGGATTTAGTGGGTTTGACGATGTTGATTTAGGTGATATTTTCAGTTCTTTCTTTGGTGGTGGACAAAGTTCAGGACGTGCAAGAAGAACAGGACCTATGCAAGGTCAAGATCGTTATATGCAAGTTCAAATCGACTTTATGGATGCTATTAAAGGACGTAAAATGGATATTAAAATCAATTATGATGAAAAATGTTCACATTGTAATGGTACAGGAGCGAAGACACCTAATGATATTCATACTTGTTCAAGATGTAACGGTACAGGTCAAATAAAAACGCAACAACGTACAGCGTTTGGAACTTTCGTTAATCAAAGTGTCTGTCCTGATTGTGGAGGAACTGGTAAAGTTGTAAAAGAAAAATGCCCACATTGTCATGGAAGTGGATATACAAACAAGAATATTACTGTAGAACTTAATATACCAGCAGGAATTAATTCACATCAACAATTACGTGTTGCAGGGAAAGGGCATCGTGGCGCAAATGGTGGACCAAATGGCGATTTATATGTTGAAATATTAATTAAACCACATCCACACTTTGTAAGAGATAATCGCAACATTTTAATGTCAATTCCTATTTCAGCACCAAATGCAACATTAGGATGTGAAGTAGATGTTCCTACGCCTTATGGTGAAGTGACTTTAAAAATTCCAGAAGGAACTCAAAATGGTACAACATTTAAACTAAAAGGCAAAGGGGTTAAGGATTTAAGAAGTGATCATTATGGTGATCAGTTAGTCAAAGTTGAAATTAAAATCCCGACTAAACTTTCTAAGGAGGAAAAAGAATTATATCGTAAAATTGTTGAAAAAGACAAGAAAAAAGATTCTTTCTTCGATAGTTTTAAAAAAGCATTTAGACGTTAAAAAAGGACCGAAATTCGGCCCTTTTTTATATATGAAAAAAAGAGATGAAGTTCATCTCATCTACGGTAAATGGTTATCTAGATTAAGCACTTTTTCTTAATGTTTTAAGCGCTCTTGCTGAAATTCTAACTTTAGTTGGTTTCCCATCAACCATTACAGTTGCTTTTTGTAAGTTAACATTCCATTTTCTTCTGCTAGCATTTAATGCATGAGAACGAGTATTTCCAGACATTGCACCTTTACCAGTTAATTGACATTTTCTTGACATTTAAGTTACCCCCTTTTTTAGTGGCTTTTTCATACTTGTATATAATATCATTTACAAATTAAAAATGCAAGTAAAAATAAAAAAATAATGAGGAAATATGTTGACAAAATTAAATTGTAGATGAATAATAATGAACTGGTCATAATTATTTGCTTAATTAAAATTTCTAGGGTATAATAATAATGTCTATTTCTATACATAATTAGTATAGTTTAATATATGGAGGGATCAGTTATGATTGAAAAAAATACACAATATGGAAATATTAGTTTTTCTTCATCTGTCGTTGCACAAATGGCTGGTGGTGCCGCAACTGAATGTTATGGTGTTGTTGGAATGGCTAGTCAAAAGATGCTTAAAGACGGATTTTATGAGTTATTAAAAAAAGATAATTTTTCTAAGGGAATTATTACTAAAGAAGGATTAACAGGATTGATTGTTGATATATATATTTTTGTAGGATATGGAATTAAAATTTCAGAAGTAGTCTTTGAAGTACAAAAGAAAGTTAAATATGTATTAGAAAGAACTTTAGATGTACGTGTAGAAGCAGTGAATGTTTATGTTCAAGGTATTAAAGTGATTGAGTAGTTTGGAGGAAAGAGATACATGGAAAAAATAGATGCACAATTATTTAAAAAAATGGTATTAAATGGTGCCTACTTATTACACAATCAACAAGCAGAAATCGATGCTTTAAATGTATTCCCAGTACCTGATGGAGATACTGGAACAAATATGTCAATGACATTTAGTGCAGGTGCAAAAGAAATTGAAAGTTTAGAAACTGATGATATTTACGAAATTTCAAAGAAGTTATCTAAAGGTTTGTTAATGGGAGCTAGAGGAAATTCTGGTGTTATTTTATCACAAATTTTTAGAGGATTTTCTATGGCTTTGGAAGGTAAAAAAGAAATCGATTCAGTTGAACTAGCTAAAGCATTTGAAAATGGGGCAAGAGTGGCTTATAAGGCTGTATTAAAGCCTGTTGAAGGGACAATTTTAACAGTTATTCGTTGTGCGGCTGATTACTTAGTGAAATATGCAACTACTGATAAATCAATTGAAGATGTATTTACTTATTTTATTAATGAAGCGAAAGAAACATTAAATATTACCCCAACACTTTTACCGGTATTAAAAGAAGTTGGTGTGGTTGATAGCGGTGGAGCTGGATTATTAGTAATTTTAACTGGATTTATGGCTGCTATTGATGGAAAAGAAATTAAAAAAACAGATATTTCAAATGGTGAAACACAAAAAGCTGCAAGTAAAGTTGAAGGTTCTGAAGAAGGTTTTGGATATTGTACTGAATTTATCTTAAGGTTAAAGGATCAATTAATTGATCGTTTTAGTGAAGATCAAATGAAGCGTGAATTAGCAAGAATTCCCGGTGATTCTATTGTTGTAGTGCAAGATGAAGAAATTGTTAAGGTTCATGTTCATACTTTAAAACCTGGTGAAGCTTTAAACTTAGCTCAACGTTTTGGAGAATTTATTAAATTAAAAATTGAAAATATGCAAGAACAACATAATTCTCTAACTGAAGAAGCAAGTGTGGTTAAAGCAATTAAAGTAGAATCTAAAGAAGTTGGATTAATTGCAGTTGCTGCTGGAAACGGTATTAAAGAAATGTTTATGGAATTAAATTGTGATTATGTTGTAAGTGGAGGGCAAACAATGAATCCGTCTACTGAGGATCTAGTTGAGGCAATAAAAAATGTAAATGCTAAAAATGTGATTGTGCTTCCTAATAATTCTAATATTGTTATGGCAGCAAATCAAGCAGCAACAATATTAGAAGGAGAAATTAATGTTTTTGTCATTCCTACAAAGACTATACCACAAGGATTATCAGCATGTATTATGTTTAATCCAGAAGCAAATTTAGAAGATACGCTTGAAGAAATGAAAGAAGCAAGTGAAAATGTTAAAACCGGACAAGTAACTTTTGCAATTAAAGATACTAATATTGATGGTGTTGATATTAAAGCAAATGATTACATGGCAATGGTTGAAAAGGAAATTGTGGCTTGTGTGCCTAGTAAAGTTGAAGCTTGTAAGAAAACTTTACTTGGATTAATGAGTGAAGAAGATGAAATTATTACTTTAATTGCAGGTGAAGATGTATCTGAAGCAGAAATCAGTGAGGTTGAAGCATTTATTACAGAAAATTCTGAGGCAGAGTTAGAGATTATTAATGGTCAACAACCGGTATATTCATTTATTATTGGTGTTGAATAGTAAAAGCAGTCAAAAAGTGCCGATAAATAGATACTTTAATTTAAATTGGGGTGAAATCTGAAACGCCTTTAAATTTTTGGGGTTTTAGTATCAAACGAAGGTAGAAAAAGTGATGAAATGTCACAGTTTTCTACCTTTTCTATTTGGCTTATTCAATCGTTATTTATTAAATTGTACTATTGCTTTTTGTTATATTTTCCTCGTTTCTTTCCAGGCATTCTTATATTTTGTGATTGTGCATTTAAAGATGGAAGTGACTTTTTATTTATGCAATACATTATCCTATTTCTCATTCTTGAAAAGTTTTTAAAACCATTTGCATTTTTTAGAATTGTCTTGATTCGAGAATTTGTTCCTTCTATCTTTCCGTTAGATATTCTTTTTCCTTTGTAAAGGATAAAGGAATTAATTATTTCTTCAAACCATTCAATAAGTGTTATAGATAATTTTCTATAACTTTCGATATTTGATGAAGAGTATTCACGAATAACTTCTGATAAATTGATTCGTGCATCTTCTATTGAAGAAATTGAATTAAAAATAAGATATAGTTCTTTAAGATTATACGCCTCTTTAAGAATAGGATTTATATCAAGGATAAGTTCTAGAAGTTGTGGATAATTGATATATCTTTTTAATTTATGATTATATCTAGCTTTATTTTCTTTGATTTTAGAAGAATCCATCATCAATAGAAAATGAAAGTGTTTAAGAAGATAATATTCGATAGAATTTTTTTCATATTTTTTCATAAGCTTTATTCTTTCATTTTTGAGAAGAATATTGATATTTTTGATAATATGAAAAGAGTCACAACACAATAGGGCGTGAGGAAAATAGATTTTTTAAACTTGCCTGTATGTTTCAAAAAGATCAGTACATATATATTTAACTTTTTTGAACTCATCTTTCTTTATAAGTTGAGTATAACTATCCCAATTTTTAAGTTTTCTACCTTCGATAATATCTATAATATTACCAGTAGAGAAATCTAAAATAGCACAGGCATATTTGTTTTTGCTTTTCCTGTTCCAATAAAATTCATCTATACAAATAACCTCAGTAAAAGGTAATTTCTTCATTTGACCAAAAGTATCAAATATATTTATGATTTTAGTAGGTGTCGTATGAAATTGCCTAGCGACCATAGAAAAGGTAGTAGAATGTTCTTTAAGAAGGATCATAATCTGAATTTGAGATGTATCAGTAAAACGAGAGTAAGGTTGAGAAGTAAAAGGATTGTTTTCATAATGATAAATTTTACACTGAGGACAATAGTATCTACGTTTCCTATAGATAATATGTGTATCATATACTAGCTAGTTCTTCCATTTAACTGGTACAGTTTTTATTCTAGCATCAGATGAACTACTGGCGTACAGTGGAGAGTTATCATACGATGAACTGTCCATAAAACTAAAAGAAATCAACGATAGGGAAAATATTGCTTTTCATGAGAGTTATCAAGGGATTCCAATATTTGATTTGGAAAATGAAAAAGCTTTCTTAGGACCGCTACCAACCCAGTCTGTAAGAAAGCAGTATAGCATCGAAACAACAACTGTAAAAGTTAATAAGTCTTCGATGATTACATATAAATCAAAGATGTATTCTGTACCACCAGAATATATTGGAAAACAATTACAGTTGCAGATCTATGATAATCAGCTATATTTGTATTATAACATGGAACTTGTAACTGTACATCTTATTTCTGATAAAAAAATGAACTATCATAGAGAATATTATGAAAACATATTGTCAATGACATTGCCTCATGATAGAGACAAAATATCAAAGATAGCAAAAGAAAATTTGGAAAATATAGGAGCAAGATTCAAAAATGACAGAACATGAACAACTTAGACAAAACTTGGAATATCTAAAGCTAAATGAAATCATTAATCATCTAAACGAAACTGTGGATTTCGTTACAAGGAATAATCTTTCATTTGAACAAGGATTGATTAAACTAACAAATTATGAGATAGATCAAAAGGAAGCTAAACTGATTAAAACAATGGTCAAAACAGGAGCGTTTCCCCATCATAAGGAAATTGACGAATTTGATTTTGAGTTTCAAGAAAATATAAATAAAGCACAAATCATGGATTTTTTTAGTCACAGATTCGTCCATGAAAAAGAAAATATTATATTTCTTGGCAGTAGTGGTGTAGGTAAAACGCACTTGGCAACATCGATAGGGATATCAGTAGCCAAAAAAAGAATGTCCACCTATTTCATCAAATGCCATGATCTCATCGCACAATTAAAGAAGGCAAAGCTAGAAAATAGATTGGAGAGCAGACTGAAACATTTTTCAAGTTATTCACTGCTAATAATAGATGAATTAGGATATTTACCAATAGACAGAGAGGATTCGAAGCTGTTTTTCCAACTAATAGATAAACGTTATGAAAAGAAGAGTACAATCATAACGACGAATATAAACATTTCAAATTGGGATGATGTATTTATGGATCCAGTAATAGCAAACGCAATATTGGATCGAGTATTGCATCATGCACATGTCGTCCATATAACCGGTAAATCATACAGACTTAAAGACTATTATGATGAACAGGAAAATTAAAAAAATGTACATTCTTATATGATCAAAATGGGGATGCGGATGATTTCTTGGACTTTATTAATATGATAAACCAAGAGATTTTCTATAGTCAATAGGGCTTTTATAACCTAATGATTCTTTTATACGTTTAGTGTTATACCAAATAATATAATCATTTAACTGTGTAATAAAATCATCAGT
>JAGZJH010000071.1 GCA_018365815.1 Erysipelotrichaceae bacterium | reverse complement strand
ACTAAGACGTATGTCTTAGTATGAGAGTACTAAAAAACTGATCACTTTTCGACTGATTTTTTTCAGTCAAGTGGATCAGTTTTAGATTAACATATACAATAAGTACCAACTTATAAATATTTGTTAAATATAATACAAATAACAGCAAATTAAAGAGATAATCATTAATATTAAACCAATTACCCTAACTATTTTTTGTGACTTACATATTCCAATCATATTCACAAGTTGTGGTGTAGAAAATGGAAAAAGAATCAAAAAGCCACCTAAAAAAAAGACAATTAATAAATCGTATAGTACATTATTAAAAACTGGCATAAGTAGAACTGGGAGAAAAACTATTATTAGATACAAATTTTTATATTTAGCGACTTTTTCTAAATACGTTTTCGTATTTTTTTCACAATCTTTGCTACAATACATTTGATCTTCATTAATGACTTTTCCACAATATTTACATTTCATTTTAATCTTCCTTTCATTATCAGTATTTAACTAACTGCTGATTATAGATATATTTTAAGATAGTGTAAAAATTTATATAAACATTAAGTTAATAAGTTTATATATTTTCTATCTCCCACATCAATAGGATAGTGTAATATATTTTCATTAAAATAAACATAACTCTTATTATTATCTTTATTTATTTTATTTGAATATTTACTTTTTATTTCCAAGTTCATTATACCCACCTCCTCTAAAAATAAAATATCAACAAAAATCAATTTTTTCAATAACCAAAAGTTGCACAAAAAAGCGTAAAAAAAATAATATTACACATTAACTGTAATATTATTTTTTTGTCTTATAATAATCTAAAAGTACTTTCATACACTTATATTCTTCTTCTTTGTTAGAAGTAATTGTATAAAATTCTTTAAGTAATTCCATAGTAAATATTTCTAAATCTATACTATTACTTTTTTTTGCTACATTATATGTTTTAATTAAATTCTTCTCTTTTCTTTCATTCGAAGAATCTGAAAGAAATATTTTAAAACTACTTATCATTGTTTTCATATAACTTGTAGGGTTAATCAAATTGTCTTTAGCTTTTAAAATATAATTTTGTGCTTTATCTAAGTCTCCCATCTTATAATAAGTATAAGATAAATAAAAAAATATACAATGATCTTCATTCATTATTTTTAAAACTGTATCTTCTAAAGAAAGAATCTTATCAAATTCATTTGCTCGAATATAATTCCAAATCAAATTGTTATAGGTATCTTTTACTTCGTTGTATGATCCTAAATTAGTAAATGCATCAATACACGCTAAGTTTAGTTTTTCAGATTTCTTGTAGTTTCCATTCATAGAATAGATACGTGCTATTTGAAAGTTAACAGAAGTCAAACGCTTAATATTAACATTATCAGCAAATATTTCTCTAGCTTTTCGTGCATATTCAAATGCTTCGTTTAATTCACCTATCAATGTTAAAGAAATACTTTTATGAAAAGCAACCATTGCTGTTGAATTGTCATCTCCACTATGTGTTAAAGCTTTATTATAGAATAAACAACTCTCCAAGTAACAGCCATTCAAATAGTGTATAACACCAATATAATCATAAAATAGTTGGATCTGGTAAGATTCTAAATAATCAAAATATTTTTCCAAATACATATAGTCACTAGCATTTTTATAATTGCCAATATTAATACTATATATCATATCGCTTAATAAATATTTAATATAGCTTAAAGTCGACCTAACAATACTAGCATATTCTTTCAATATTTTATACGATAATTCATAGTCTTTCAAATAAAAAACATCAGAATAAAAAGTTTGAAAATCTTTTTCAAACTGTAAATCTATATTTTCAGGGGCTATATTGATATTCATGATTGAAAAAATTTTATTTATGCTTTGTAGAGATATAGCCTCTTTATTTCTCTCAATTCGACTAATTTGACTTTTTGAAATACCTGTTTTAATACTTATATAGTCTATCGTTAGATCTAATTGGATTCTATTTAACTTTATAATTCCACCATAATGACTTATCATAGAATGATTTTATATTGTCGGTCCTTTGTCTTGAGTATAAAAGATAATAGTATCTTCGTTATTGTATGATGTATCTTTTATAAAATCCAATCGATATATATTGTCATCGTTATTATATGTAATCACTCCTCCACTTAGTAATACTGAGGTTAAAAATATAGCTAAAATTTTTTTCATTTTCATCCACTCCTTACAAGACATAATTATAACAAAATCGAATATATATTCAAATAAAAAAAGTTGCACAATTTTTTTACTATATTGATTAAAAAATCATGCAAATGAGCTATAATTCCATCATAATCACCACTTGTTAATCAAGGTAGTGTCAAATACTGTTAATTTAATTATTCATTTTTAATCGTAATCTTTATCTAGTAAGATAAAAGAAACGAAATGAACTAATGCAATTCTAGGTTTAAAATTATTATACAATATTATTATTTAACATCGTCAGCTCTTCTTTTTCTCATCATTTTAGATAACTTATTTTTAATGAATATAACTTTATTAATAACTATTCAACTTGACCTCATGTATCTCAAAATTTCTCATATAAATATGTTGAATATAAGAATACTAAAAATCTAATTCCCATACATTAATTAAATAAAACAAAAAACTTCTAAATCATGTACGAATACAAAATTTAGAAGTTGTTTACAGATTGGTGCGGGTGAAGGGACTCGAACCCCCACGGTTGCCCGCCAGATCCTAAGTCTGGTGCGTCTGCCAATTTCGCCACACCCGCATTTTAAATTTTAAAACAAAATATGGATATTATACCACATCTAATCACTAATGAAATGGTGACCCGCAGGCGACTCGAACGCCTGACCCTCTGATTAAAAGTCAGATGCTCTACCTACTGAGCTAGCGGGTCAAAATATGGTGCCGGCTAAAGGACTTGAACCCTCAACCTACTGATTACAAGTCAGTTGCTCTACCAATTGAGCTAAGCCGGCATAAATAAAAATGGTGGAGGTTAACGGGCTCGAACCGCTGACCCTCTGCTTGTAAGGCAGATGCTCTCCCAACTGAGCTAAACCTCCAAATGGTGACCTGTACGGGATTCGAACCCGTGAATGCATGCGTGAAAGGCATGTGAGTTAACCGTTTCTCCAACAGGCCATGGCGCTTGAAGTAGGAC